>JASHWM010000110.1 GCA_030044075.1 Candidatus Rhabdochlamydia sp.
TTCCGTATGTAACAGAGCATCTTTAGAGGCTTTCATGGATCCATTTTTTCAATAAAATGAATGCTCGTTTGTTTTTTAAATTTTTCAGTGTTTTCTTTAAAAAAACTCTTCCTAAGTGGTATGCAAATAATATGAGAAAAAATTTTATTCCTGTGCATAAATGCAAAAAAGACATTCGATGAAGAAGAAAGGGTCCCCCCATCCTTCAAGAAAATACCGCTATTTTCTTGTCGTGATGGCATTGACATCGATGCAGTCTGCTTTTGCAAACCCCGAAGGGTTCCATCTAGTTGGAGGGGATGCCAAAGCTCCTGTCAGCTCGGGCAATCTTTTAGAGGTCCATGCCGGGAAACGAGCAATCATCAATTGGGACAGCTTCTCTATTGCAAACCCCGAAGTGACCCGTTTTATTCAAACCGACAGCTCTTCTGTTGTGCTCAACCGCGTCATGGGAGGAAGTGCGAGCGAGATCCTAGGAGCCCTTGAAGCAAATGGAACAGTCCTCCTCATCAACTCCAAAGGGGTCATCTTTGGAGAAAACAGCCGCATCGAGACAGGAGGCTTCATCGCTTCGACGTTCGATATTCTAGACGATGCATTCCTCCAAGGGAGCGATCTACTTTTTCAAGGGGATTCCGATAGCGCGATCATCAACCTGGGAACGATCAAAGCGGCGGAAGGTGATGTGATCTTGATCGCCCACCGCATCCGGAATGACGGGACGATCCAGGCGCCGCAAGGGACTGTGCACATGGCGCTGGGACATGAAGTCCTCCTCCAGCCGACATCAGGAAAAGTGCTGATCCGTCCTGGAGCAAAAAAGATGTATTCGGAAGATGAAGGGTATGGAATCGAACACAGCGGATCGATCAAGGCCCTTGCAGCAGAGCTTAAGGCAGATCCCAACATTTATGGGAGGGCCATTAAAGATACAGGCATCATCGAGGCCCGGGGCGTTGTAGAGAAAGATGGACACGTCTACCTCGTTGCAGAAAGCGGGATGGTGGAAGTATCCGGAACTGTGGCAGCAAAAAATCAGGACAAAGGCGGGACGATCCATATCCTTGGCGACCAGGTCGGGATTGTGGAAAAGGCCTACCTCGACGCCTCCGATTATCATGGAGGCGGTGAAATCCTTCTTGGCGGTGACGACTCTGGGGCAAATCCTGAGATTTCCAATGCCTCTTATTTGCTGTTTGGCCCAGAAGCGGTTGCAACGGTGGATTCCCTTATAGAGGGAAGTGCCGGGAAAGTGATCCTTTTCTCCGAAAAAGGGACCGGTTTTTATGGAAATGTGTATGCCAATGCCGGGCCTCTTGGAGGAGACGGGGGATATGTAGAGGTTTCTGGAAGGGAATATTTGGATTTTAGCGGTCAAACATTTTTCGGGCATCCCTTGGGAAAAGCAGGGACACTGTATATCGATCCCATCGATGTAGTCATTACGACCACTCAGCCGACCAGTACTTGTGCCGATAATTTAACTAATTTTTCAAATGTCGTTGCTGGTTGTGCGAATATGAGTCCAACCTATATCAACACAACTCAGTTAGCGACTACGTTAGTAACTAATACTGTTGTTTTGGTTATTGATACTAACATTAGTGGAGGTTTTAACGGAGATATTACACTTGACACAAGCTCAGCACTCTCGTGGAATTCTCCTTCTGCTCTCGTATTGAGTGCTGCAGGAAATATAAACATCAACAACCTAATAACACCCAATTCAGGTGGACAGACCCCTGTAGCTGAATCTAATGGGATTGGACTTACGCTCAATGCCGTGGGGGATGTGAACATTTCGACGAGTATTTCAACACTTGTTGGGATTTCAAATCCTGGGACAAATTCGAATATTGCGATCTCTTGCGATAATTTGAATATAACATCTTTGCCTTCAAGCGGCGTCATCAATATTGCGCAAACAAATAGCGGGAACATTTCCATTGATGCTGCAGGAGACGTAACCTTTACAAGGCCTAGCTTCAACGGAGGGGATCAGGCCATTATTACTACCAATGGGAGCCTTGATCTTTCATGCTCCAATCTCTCCATTCTAATCACTTCTTCTGCCAATGCCACGATCTCAATCGGTAATTCTACTGCGAATGCATCAACAATTGATGTGGCCAATGCCATTACTTTTGGTGGTGCTTCACAGAGCGGGACAGCCCAGATTCTTGCATCTGGAACAAGTCCTGTCAATGTAAGCTGCACAACTTGGACTGCCGACCCGGGAGGCTCTAGTGGTAAAACAGTAGGTGTTTCCACTGTTGGCCCTTTGAACATCAATGCGTTAAATTCAGGCGCCTCGATTTTGTTTACATCCGGCATTAGTTCAGCAATATCAACAGCCCAGATCGTCAGCTCCTCAGACAAAGTTACGATTAACATCCCAAGCGGCAATCTGACTCTTGGAACTAATGGTCCGAATGCAGGCATTTCTCAAATATCTGGAAATAGCGTGGAGATCAATGCGGGTGGCCTTGATGTACAAGGCCGTTTTTCAACGAGCACAGTACAAGCACAAATTATATCAGTCGGGGATATCGATCTTACGATTGGTTCTGGGGGATTGGGTCTTGAAGGAAGCAGTTCTGTAGTTTCTTCCATACAATGTACCGGCAGCGGAAACATTACAATAGATGCTCTTGATGGTGCAATCATGCAACTATCGGGCCTGGGAAGCGGAGCTGGAGCAGCAATCATCACGACTACGAGCGGAGATATCACAATTAATGCAACTGAAACAGGTACAAACGTTCTTGTAGGCTTAGGAAATTTAACTACAAATACACAGATTTACACAAGTAATGGCGGCTCCATCAATATGAACTTGGAAAGAGGGCAGGTTTTTTTGGGCAACTCATCAAGTTCCATTAATCTTTCCGGGGATTCGAGCATTTATACAAATGCAGGCGGGGAAATCAATATTTCTGCAAGAAATATACTCGTAAATTCCTCCTTAAATAGTGTGGGGGGGACACATGCAAATGCGTCCATTTATACGAATGCGTCTAACAGCCCAATCACCTTGAATGTCACAGAAGGGATCTCAATCCTATCAAGGGGAACCACAACTGCTGACAGCATAGCTTCCATTTATACAATGGGCAGTTCAGGAAGCCCAATCACCATTACTACCGGAAACCTCCTCATGAATGCAGGAACTTCTAACCTAACAACGAATTCTTATGTGAACTTGTCGACAGTTGCTGGAGATATTTTGATAAACACGGTCATTCCTCCTGGGGGAATAAGTAGAAATATAAATCTAATTGGGGGAGCTGGGACGAATTCCTATGCCCAGATAATGACGGGGAGCGGGAATATCACGATCCAGGGGCAATCGTCTCCAGGGCAGTCCATTATGAATCTGATGGGAGGTTCTGGAACAAATTCCTATGCGCAAATTCTCCCGGGAACTTCTGGATCGATTAGCATTAATACAGGCAGTCTTAATTTGGTGGGGGGTACATCACCAACCAGCGGTTTCGCGAAAGTGTATACTCAGAATCCCAATCAAATAATAGGAATAACCTCGAACCTAATCCTGAGCACAACTACGGGAGCGATCTCATTATCAGCAAACGCAAGTCCTGCTACAACTGGCGATAATAGCGCTGCTGTCCAAACAACGGCCACTACTGGTACAAATCCCATTACATTATCCTGTAGTACTCTTTCTTTGACAGGTGCGCAAACCGGGACATCATCGGGAAATAGTTTTGCAACGGTATCTACAAACTCTACAGCTGAGAGCGACATCACGATTACAGCAACAAGCAGTGTAGTTCTGACAGGAGGCGCTACTGATAACTCCTACGCATCGATCACGACAGGGGTCGCAGGAAGCCTTGGCAATATTACAATTCAGGGCGCTGTCCCAGGCACTGGAACAGCGAATGTATCTCTAAGAGGAGGTTCTGGCAATATTTCCTATGCAAGCATTCTTCCTGGGACGGGAGCAACAGGGAGCAGCGAATCTATTAGCATTGAGGCAGCCAGCCTTGCCTTGCAAGGCGGCACCTCGCCGAACATGGGCTATGCAAGTATCTATACCCTAGGGGCAAATCAACCCGTCCAGATCGCCACTCCTCTCACAGGGTCAATCAGTGGATCGATCAGTTTAACAGGAAGTGCAAGCTCTTCCCCAGGAACGGGTGATAATAGCGCTAACATCTACACAAACTCTACGACAGGGACAAACCCAATTACATTGACCTGTATTTCTCTTTCTTTGACAGGCGCACAGAGCGGAGCAGGTACAGGAAATAGCTATGCTGAAATTAGCACAGGTTCTACAAGTGCAAGCGACATTACGATCACTGCTAGTACGAAAATAAATCTGTTAGGAGGCATTACCAATAACTCCTATGCCTCTATCGCAACAGATGGTTCTGCAGGTTCCGTAGGGAATATCATCATTCAAGGAGTGTCGCCTGGGATTGGCACAGCAAGTTGCAGCCTTCAAGGGGGCTCCGGGTTAACTTCTTATGCGATCATCTCAACAGGAACAGGTAGCAACTCGAGTATTGATCTAGATGTTGGAAGCCTGATGCTTGCTGGGGGCAACTCTACGAATGGCTCTGGTGTATCGTATGCAAAAGTATATACGCAAGGGACTAACGAAACGATCACAATCAATGCATCGGCAAATAATGGAGCCATCAGTTTGGTAGGAGGCGACGGACCTGGCGATAATAGCGCTGCGATTCAAACGACTGCTACAACGGGAACAAACAGCATCACATTGACTTCAAGCATTCTTTCATTAAGCGGCTCCCAAATGGGGACATCATCGGGAAATAGCTTTGCAGTTGTGTCTACAAATTCTACAAACCCAAGCCCCATTACGATCAATGCCAAAAGCACAGTATCGCTGCAGGGAGGAGTCACCAATCTTTCGTATGCATCCATCACGACAGGACCTGGCGGAGGGAGCATCACGATTCAAGGGTTGACCCCTTTCTTGCCAACACCCAACGTCTCTTTAGTAGGAGAATCTGGCAATAGTGCCTATGCCCAAATTGTTCCTGGAACCGGAGGCAGTTCCTCAGTCAGTATTTATTGCGCCAGCCTTGCATTGGATGGAGGCACTTCTCCCACCAGTGGTTATGCAATCATAAATACTCAAGGCAACAACGAACCCATCTCTGTCGTTTGCATAGGAGAGATCAGCTTAACAGGAGGATCGGGAGCAGGGGACAATAGTGCATCGATTCAGGCGACCAGTTCTTCTGGAGCAAATCCCATTACCTTGACGACGATCGATCTTTCTCTAAGCGGCCCAGAAACCGGCACTTCATCAGGAAATAGCTCTGCAACAATTTCCACAAATAATAGCGCCATAACGATCAATGCAACAGATTCTGTCAGTCTGACGGGAGGTGGGACAGATAATTCATTCGCACTCGTTACAACAACGAGCGGACCTAGCATCACCATTCAAGGGCCTACACCTGGCTCTGGTTCTGCAGACATCACGATGGACGGGGGCTCGGGCCTAAATTCTTATGCACAAATCTTCCTTCCTACAAGCTCGGGAATGATCAATATTTATGGAGGGAGCTTGGCGATGCAAGGAGGAAGTTCCACAGGGAATGGTTATGCACTGATAAATGCTACGGGTGATAACTCCACGATAGGGATCACTTGCACAAGCGGCCTTGGAACGATCAGCCTCGAAGGTGGGACAGGGCCATCCCCAGGATTTAATTATGCCTCAATCCAAACGACCTCATCTACAGGGAATAACTCGATAACAACGGATAGTACGAACCTCTCTCTTATTGGAGGCCCGCTTTCAACAGGCATCGGCTTTGCTGAGATCGCAACGGTGGAAGGTGATATTACCATTACCGCTACCGGAGTTATTAACCTTGAAGGGGGAGCAGGCAGCACCTCATATGCGCAAATTTATACGAGCAATTCAGGAGAAATCCAAATTCTTGGGGACAGCGACATCACTTTGCAGGGCGGGTCTGGATCTACCGATGCACATGCTTCAATTCATACAACGGCTTCAAGCGGGACAAATCCAATATCGATCAGTTGCAGCGACCTTGCTCTTAGTGGAGTTCAAATTGCAGGAAGCGGACTTGGCTTTGCAACAATCGCAACGATCCAAGACCCAATTACCATTACTGCATCAGGATCTGTTACATTAACTGGAGGAGACACAGGATCTTCTTTTGCATCAATTCAGACAGCAACATCTGGGGGCATTACGATCCAGGGACCTACGACCCCAGGGACGGAGGATATTTCTCTTAACGGAGGTTCAGGATCTAGCGCCTTTGCGGAAATTTCTTCTGCTGGAAGCACCGGGTTTGTGGTGATTGATGCAAATAGCCTGAGCTTAAGCGGAGGGACCTCATCAACGAATGGGTTTGCGACAATTACCACCTCGGGAACCGGAAATAGCGGAACTCCGATAGACATCTCTATTGTCGAAGCGATCAGTTTGACGGGCGGTGCGGGACCTGGAGATAATAGTGCGTCGATCGATTCAACAAGTTCTACAGCAAACACTCTGTCAATATCTTGCGCTTCTCTTTCCTTGACAGGTTCTCAAATCGAACCTTCTTCGGGGGACAGCACCGCGAGCATCTTTGGAACGAATAGCACAATTGACATTACTGCAACTGAGACAATAGATCTGCTTGGGGGTGTCGCCGGAGCAGATAATTCTTCTGCAACGATTACAACAGGCGCCGGGCCGATTACAATTTCTGGCAGCAGCAATATTTCTTTACAGGGTGGATCTGGCACAAGTTCTTATGTACAAATTGCTCCTGCTGCGGGAAGCTCTCTCAGTATTACAGCTGATAGCTTAAGCCTTGCTGGGGGTACTTCCGGAACCAGTGGGTACGCTGCGGTACAAACGCTTGGACCTAGCGATACGGTCAGCATCACTTGCACGACAGGTTCAGGGGAGGTCAGCTTATTGGGAGGTGCGGGAACGACAGGCGTAAGCATCAATAGCGCCCTTATCCAAACGCAAACATCCTCCTTGGCAAATTCAATTACGATCGATTGCAATAGCCTTTCATTAAGCGGAGAAGATGCCGGGCCTGCGGCTGGATTAAGCTTCGCCCTTATTTCTGCGTTTGCTAGCGATATTGAGATCACTGTCTCGCAGACAATAAGACTGGCAGGTGGTTTGGGAGACGTCTCTTACGCCGATATTACCACGGTGAACAGCGGGAATATCCAGATCCTTGGGGCAAGCAGCATTCTTTTGCAGGGAGGCTCAGGGGTAAATTCTGAAGCTCGTATCGCAACAGGGGTCACGACTGCTGGCCTTGGGACAATCTCGATAACGGCTGATTCATTACAATTAATAGGAGGCGACAGCCCCTCGCCAGACAATGGCCGCGCCAGCATCGATACAAGCGGTAGCGGCTCCACAATTACCATTGCATGCACAGCAGGTTCCGGAGCAGTAAGCTTGACTGGCGGGCCGGGGTCTGGGAACAACTATGCAGTCATTGAAACTCTTGCAACTTCAGGTGTGAACACGATCACCCTTTCCTCGCAATCCTTAAGCCTTGCAGGCGGCGGATCTCCAGGAACTAGTTATGCCCTTATCGAAACAGAAAACAGCGAGATCGATCTTTTTATTGCAGGTCCGATCAGCATGAAGGGCGGAGATGGAGATACGACATATGCTTCGATCCTCACAGTCCTCGGAGGAGACATCATCATCCAGGGGGCTACTGTGGGCGCGCCTTCTGGTGCGATCATAATGCAGGGTGGGTCCGGCACAGACTCCGAAGCGAGGATCACGACAGGATATACTTCAGGAACGGGTAATATTTCCATCACGGCGGCCTCCCTTTCCTTAACAGGCGGTGCAGGGTCCGGCACTGATGATGCCATCATTGCAACAGGCCCTTCAGCAAATGGGAGCACTCTGGACCTTTCCCTTACTGGAAACCTCGGGCTTTTCGGAGGATCTGCAAGCGGCCCAAACAACAATGCCCTCATCCAGACAACAGCGCTAACTGCTCCTATTATGGTTTCCTGCTCAGACCTTACGATTGAAGGATCGCATACTACAGGCGCCAATAACGCATCTGCCAGCATATCGGCAATCGACGGAAATATCATGGCAATCGTTTTTGGCAACCTCTTGGTGCAGGGAGGAGATGCAGTAAGCACCACAGCTTCCCTTTATCAGTTAACGGGAACAATGGCGATCGCAGCTGGCGGCTCCGTCACCGTCCAGGGAGGAACGGGAACTGATGCTTTTGCACAGATCGGCGTTTACTCAAGTCCTACCTCGAGTGTACCTATCGCATTTACGAATATCGGAGGGAACCTTACTGTTGCGGGCGGAAGTGCAGGAACCGGGAACTATGCTCTCATTGGAAATGGATCTCCTTTCCAAACGGTACCAACCACCTACTCAGCAGCCTTTACGTTTCCAACCATTGGAGGCAATGTTTCAATTATCGGAGGAGTTGGAACGGACAACTTTGCGCAAATAGGCCATGTGAACAGTCTATTCACTACTTCGGATATTACGGGAGATATTGACCTGCCGGTAAATGGGAGCCTAACTATTACCGGAGGTTCTGGCGCTAGAGACTATGCCCTTCTTGGTCATGGAGGTCAGTCCAATGCTGGCGGCGATATGTTCACAGCGTCATTTGATGTGTCTGCAAACAATATCGTGATGCTCCGTACTTCTTTTTCAGATCCTACTTCATTTAGTGTGATTGGTTTTGTGAACAATGGAGCTGGCACAAGCCCCATAACAGTTACATCTCCCTCTGGAATGGCGATCCATTCGAACCTCGATCTTTTCATCGGATCAGAGATCGACGGAGTGTCCGATGCAGGGATCGGGGCCCTTATCTTATCCGAGTCTTCAGCGAGTACTTTCAGTTTGACCAGCATCGACATTACAACAGGAGGCACCGTAGCGCTCGTTTCGCCTTTGGCATCGGTTGCTGTAGATAATGAATTTATTGGGATCCTTGCGGGAGCGGGCAGCGGCGCTCTTGATATCAGCATCAATGCCGGAGGGAACATCAACCTCTTTGCACAAGACCTGACAGTGGCAAGTACAGCTGTGATCCAAAACTGCAACCCGGCCAATTTTACCCCTTCAGCTAACTTTATTGACCTGACAAGCGGCATCAATATCAATACGGAGGCACTGGCGGGAAGCAGCACTTCTATTTTTTCCAGCGGATCGATTAATTTCCTTGCAGGAGATACAATTTTAATTGGGGGCAAGGTGCACAGCGAAACGACCATGCTTATTAAAGCGGGAAGAAGCATGTACGTCATGTCTACAGGAAATATCGTAAATGTTGATGACAACATTCTCTACATTGTCGTGGACAATGACAATCCGGACCCTCCAGAGATCGGTGCAAACGACGGGTTCATCCTCTATCCGGGAGGAAGGGTCACAAATTTTGGAGGAAGAGGACAGATAGGGATCTATTCGACAACGCAGCAGTTGACCTATATTGCCGATGGGACTACCCCTTCGATCAACAATTCAGTTTTCAGGCCGGGTCCTGAATTTGTCCCCTCGCAAACAGAGAAGTGGGGGATTTATTTTAATAATGGCACGGTCACTACTTCTTCGCCATTTTATACAGTATTTTATAAGAACAATGGGACGCCAAAACCTCCCGTACCTCCTCCGCCCCCACATGTCATTACTGCAGCCGATGAGCGGGTGATTTACTTGTCCAACCTTTTCATCAGCCAAATGCTCTTTGAGCAGATCCCTCCATTGGACGACTTCATTTATTGGGACCTGCACTTCAGGGTGACCTACAACAGAAAAGCGTATAAGGACGTCAAAAAGAAATTGGGCCTGCGCTCAAGCTTCGACTTTATCGAAAAAGAAAAATTCTCCATGAGAAGGGAGAAGTATTTTATGAAAGAAGAGCTTCTCCCTCCTTTGGATTTTCGAAACTACTAAAAAGATCTCTCATGTAAGCGGCGATCTTTTGCCAGTGTTTCTCGATCAACTTTGAGTCTTTTGTTTTTTCAAATTTTTTCAGTGTTTACTTTAAAAAAACTCTTCCTAAGTGATATGCAGGAATATGAGAAAAAAAATTTTACGTTCCTGCGCATAAATGCAAAAAAGACGTTCGATAAAGAAGAAAGGGGTCCTCCATCTTTCAAGAAAATACCGGTATTTTCTTGTCGTGATGGCATTGACATCGATGCAGTCTGCTTTTGCAAACCCCGAAGGGTTCCATCTAGTTGGAGGGGATGCGAAAGCTCCTGTCAGCTCGGGCGATCTCTTAGAGGTCCATGCCGGGAAAAGGGCGATCATCAATTGGGACAGTTTTTCTATTGCAAATCCTGAAGTGACCCGATTTATTCAAACCGACAGCTCTTCTGTTGTGCTCAACCGCGTCATGGGAGGCAGCGCCAGCGAGATCTTGGGGGCTTTGGAAGCAAACGGAAAAGTTCTCCTCATCAACTCCAAAGGGGTCATCTTTGGGGAAAATAGCCGCATCGAGACAGGCGGATTCATCGCTTCGACGTTCGATATTTTAGACGATGCTTTTCTACAAGGGAATGATCTTTTGTTCCAGGGAGATTCCGATAGCGAGATCATCAACCTGGGGACGATCAAAGCGGCGGAAGGTGATGTGATCTTGATCGCCCATCGCATCCGGAATGACGGAACGATCGAGGCGCCCCAAGGGACTGTGCACATGGCCCTTGCACACGAAGTCCTCCTTCAGCCGACATCAGGAAAAGTGCTCATCCGCCCAGGTGTAAAAACCACCTATTCGGAAGAAGAAGGTTTTGGAATAGAACATAGCGGATCGATCAAAGCGCTTGCAGCAGAGCTTGAGGCGGATCCCAATATTTATGGCAGGGCCATTAAAGTAGCAGGGATCATCGAAGCAAACGATGTTGTAGAAAAGAATGGACATGTCTATCTCGTTGCAGAAAATGGAAGGATCGATGTTTCGGGAACGATAGCAGCTAAAAACCAGGACATAGGCGGGAAGATCCATATTCTTGGCGATATGGTCGGGATTATAGAAAATGGGTATCTTGATGCTTCTGGAAACTATGGCGGAGGAGAAATCCTGATCGGGGGCGACCAGTGCGGACTAAATCCAGACATTCCCAATGCTTCCCTTACCTACTTTGGTCCCCACGCAAATGCCAGCGTCGACTGCTTTGTAGAGGGGAATGCAGGGAGGGTCATCCTTTATTCGGATAAAAGCACAAGGTTTTATGGTCAAGTGTTTGCTCAGGCGGGGCCCCTTGGCGGAGATGGAGGATTTGTTGAAGTTTCTGGAGATCATGTCGAGTTGACCGGCCTTGCTTTTTTTGGAAACCCTTCAGGAAAGCCCGGAACATTGTATATTGACCCGGTTGATGTGGTCATTGCTGCAGGAATCGCAAGTGGACCATGCGTCATGCCCACTCAGCTAAATT
>JASHWM010000111.1 GCA_030044075.1 Candidatus Rhabdochlamydia sp.
CCTACAATAATAGTATTCGGGGATAAGTAGTTTATATTAATCTTAATTGTCATAAAGTTTTTATAATTAGTATTATGGTTGGGGTGTTATTATATAACATGTCATCAGCAATTTCAATCACTATAGAAATTTGAGCCTGACCGCGCTCCTATTTGAAAAAGAAACTTTTATGGAACTGACCGCAAATCCCTCTCTCAGATGGGGGTGATGATCGAAATTGCAAAAAAACACGGTCTTCCTATCCTCCTTGCGCTAAATCATTGCATTAAATTTTAACCCTATAGTATGATCGCCTCGCTAAAAGTGAATGTGGGGTATTAGCTCAGTTGGTTAGAGCGCCACGTTGACATCGTGGAGGTCAGCTGTTCGAGTCAGCTATATCCCATTCCGATATAAGAGAACCTTTTTGAGCCCTTCAGAATCCTTTGCTAAAAAAAATACTGCGGCATGCCT
This sequence comes from Candidatus Rhabdochlamydia sp., assembly GCA_030044075.1. GTDB lineage: Bacteria > Chlamydiota > Chlamydiia > Chlamydiales > Rhabdochlamydiaceae > JABEVM01. The sequence goes on from JASHWM010000111.1 coordinate 454, forward strand.
GGCGGCAGCAGCTCTTTTTGAGATTTTTCCCAAAGTCCGTCTTCTGGGTGGAGGAGCGACCTCTACCTGTTTTTTCTACGACTTTTCTTTACCGGTTGAATGGAAAGATGATTTCCTTGTCCTCATAGAAGAGAGGATGTATGCGATCGTCCGTGAGAAAAAGCCTGTCCGGTCTGCCGAGATGGTCCCAAGCAATGCCGCTTCGTTCCTGCGCCATCTGGGCCTTAGTGAGAGATCGGGGTGCGCACAAAAAGATCCAAAAGACCTTGTCACGCTCCTTCATATCGGCAGCTTTGCCGATATGATTGAAAATCCTTTTACTGAAAGTCTCCAGCTGGGTGCTTTCGCCCTTGAGGAAGCAATTGTCTACCCTTCAAAAGTTCGCCTGATTGGACTTATTGCGGAAGATAAGCAAAAATTAAAGCATTTGGTCAAAGGGTACCGAAGCATAAAAGAAAGAGACCATCTTTTTTTGGGATCTGCCTATTTTCAGGTTGTCCCTGAGTGGAGCGACTTTGTTTTTCTCCCTAAAGGGGAAAAGGTCTGCCATACCCTCCTTGAGCTATGGCGGAAGGCCGTCTCAAAAAAAGGTTACTCCCTTATTTCTACCCCGCCTGGAGACCTTATAGAGAACCACAAAGTTGTCCATAGAAGCTTCGGCCTGTCTAAAACAGCCGAACTCAGATGGGACTTTGAGGGAGAAAAATCCCTTAGCCTCCTTTCAAAAAATGGTAAACAGCTCGACAGCCTGGTGACATTTTGCCATGGCAAAGACCTTCTAGAAGCTTGTATTTCTTGCTTGCAATTCATCCAGCAAATACTTAATATCTTCAATTTTGAGTGCCGCTATGTGCTTTGTACAGAGCGCTCTTGTCAAAAGCAGCCGAAAGCTGTATGGCAAAAAAATAGTGAGGTGCTTAAAAAGGCATGTGAGCTTTCCGGGATCGTTCCTGATGTGGATCCAACCCCAAGGAAGTATCCAGGACCTGCAGTTGAGGTGCTTTTGCCCGATGTCATCGGAAAAGAATGGGGAGGACCCCATCTCACCATTGACAATGGTGAAGCAAACCAATATGCGCTGGTCCATTCCTTGTTCGGTTCTCTGCAACAGGTTTTTGCTCTTCTTTTAGAGCAGAAAAATGAGCTTCCGTTTTGGCTTGCCCCAGTCCAGGTAAAGGTCTTGGCGCTTGGAGATTCTTATCTTCAATCGCTCGGTCCTGTCTTGGAAAAGCTCAGGATGCTTGGGATCGCTGTCGAATGTGAAGTTGTTTCTTCAGGTCTTTCTCAAAAGGTATATGAAGCGGCAGCGAAAGAAAAAGTTCCTTATGTGCTCCTATACGGGGAAAAAGAGGAAAAGACAGGACAGTTGTCAATCAGAACAAAAGGACAAACGCAAAGCATGACTTTGCCCATGCTCGAACAAAGGTTGCTTGAAGAACAAAAGGAAGTGGAAATTTGAAGATTAACAGGGAAATTCGTGCGCCAAAGGTGCGTGTGATCGATCAAGAGGGAAAACAAGTTGGGGTTATCTCGATTAGCGAGGCCCTGGCCAAAGCTGAGCTCGCTGGGTTGGACCTGGTGGAAATTTCTCCAAACGCAGAACCGCCCGTTTGTAAAATTATTGATTATGGCAAGTTCCGCTATCAGGTTACCAAGAAAGAAAAAGAGAGTAAAAAATCTCAGCACCAAGTCAAGGTCAAAGAGATCAAGCTCAAGCCGAATACCGATGAAAATGACCTGGTGGTAAAAATTAAACATTCCCGGGAGTTTTTGACAAAGGGGAACAAAGTGCGCGTCACTTGTGTATTCCGCGGAAGAGAGCTCCAGCACCCTGAGTTTGGGATAAAAGTCGTTCAAAGAATTTGTGAGGACTTGTCCGATGTCGCGACTCCTGAGTCCGAGGCCAAGCTGATGGGCCGCAGCCTCTCAGTTGTGCTTGCCCCAGGCGTGAAAAAAAAGGTTGTCAACGCATCTTAAGTTAAAAACTTGTGTGCTAAAAAGACTTGTGCTACTATCTTGGCCACAAGCGAAAAGACCTGGATAATAGGTCTTAAGTCTCTAGAATTTAGAGGGCAGCCAAAGGCCGAGATTATACTAAAGGAGAATTGCTGTGCCGAAAATGAAAACTCGCAAAGCCGTAAAGGCCAGATTTAAAGTTACAGGAACTGGAAAACTGGTTCGTAGCCGTCCAGGACGACGTCATATCCTGACAAAAAAATCTTCTAAACGCAAAAGAAGTTTAGGTCGGGAAATGCTCGTTGACGAAGGACAAAGAAAAATGTATGCCCGCCTGATGGGCGTTGCTTAAAAATAAGGGAGTATTACTATGGTTAGAGTAACCAATGCCGTAGCTGCTCACCGCAAGAGAAAAAGATTGCTCAAGCTCGCTAAGGGTTTTGTTGGAGACCGCAAAAACCACTTGCGACTTTCTTCTGATGCTGTGATGTCCGCAATGTCGTTTAATTATCGTCATCGAAAAGAAAGAAAGAGAAATTTCCGTAAACTTTGGATCATCCGCATCGCGGTTGCTGCCAAAATTAATGGGCTTTCTTACAGCAAATTTATTAATGGGTTGAAAAAGGCGAACTTTGCACTCAATCGCAAAATGCTGTCTGATATGGCAATTCGCGATCCGCTAAGTTTTGCTGCAGTTGCAGGAGCTGTCAAACAAGCGCTTGCAGCATAGATTCTTTTGCTAGTATTCAGCTAAAGCCTACACGTGAAAACGAGTAGGCTTTTTTTTTAAACGAGGTCACTCAGTGGAAAAGAAAATATCCCTCCTTCGCGAAGAGTTCCGCACCGATCTAGCTGGCGTCCGCCATACAAAAGATGTCGAGCAGCTGAAAATTAAATACCTTGGTAAAAAAGGACTGATCCAGGACTTCATGGTCTTCCTCAAAGAAATATCGCCTGAGGAAAGGCCAGGTTTTGGCAAAACGATCAATGAGCTCAAGGAAGAGGTCTCCTCACTTTGCGAACAGGCGATGCTTACCCTTCTCCAGGTCGAAGAGTCAAAAAGCATAGCCAGTGAAAAGATCGATATTTCAGAGCCCGCAAGGAAACGGTTCCTCGGCAGAAAACATCCCGTGAACCTGCTTTTGGAAGAGGTGATCGATATTTTTTCCGGAATGGGGTTTTCTGTGCAGTACGGCCCTGATATCGATTCTGACTATTACAACTTCGAAGGGCTGAACTACCCAAAAGACCACCCTGCAAGAGATATGCAGGACACTTTCTACTTAAGCCCGGAATATCTCTTACGTTCCCATACGTCCAACACCCAGCTCAGGGTCATGGAAACCCATACGCCCCCGATCCGTATCATTGCACCAGGGACTGTGTATCGCAATGAGACGATCAGCGCAAGGTCGCACGTATTCTTTCATCAAATCGAAGGACTTTACATCGACAAGGACGTGTCTTTTGCTGATCTTTTGGCGACAATGAGGGAATTTTGGAACAAACTGTTTAAAATGAATGTGGAAACGAGGTTCCGCCCAAGCTTTTTTCCATTTACGGAGCCAAGCCTTGAGGTCGACCTTCGCTGCACCTCTTGCGGAGGTTCAGGATGCAGACTTTGCAAACAATCCGGCTGGCTAGAAGTCGCTGGGGCCGGGATGGTCCATCCTGAAGTGCTCAAAAATGGGGGGATCGATCCTGAGGTCTACTCAGGGTATGCGTGGGGGATGGGGATAGACCGTCTCGCGCTCCTGCGCTATGGCATCCCCGACATCCGAATGCTCTTTGAAAATGATATTAGGTTTCTAGGACAGTTTTCTTAAAAAAGGCTCTTTCGAGCCTTTTTATTACCACTCTTCGCTTTCTACTACCGGTAAACCTTCTTGGCTTCCGCTCGTGGTTCCTGTCGGCTGTGGTTCAACTGGGTCTTCAGAATCCACCATAGTACCCATGAACTTGAGAAGAGCAAGTTCTTTAGCAGACATTTGATTGCCTGGTGCAGCAGCGCCAGGTAAGCTTGCTGTGCTTGGATCAGGTTGCATGAATTCTTCAGGTTGAGGCTCGTCTTCGCCTTCAGCATCATGTAATGGAAACTGACCAAGCCCATCTTGACTTGCTGCAGCTAAGTCCAATTGGCTTTGACGCTGCTTCATTGGAAAGTCGTCATCCCATCCACCATCATCTACAAAATCTTCTGGATTACCAGTCAGGTCATTTCCTGTTGTAGTTTGCCTTACCATAGCTGCTAATTTGTCCCAATTCGCATCTTTTGTCTCTTCAGCTGCTATGTTCACAGCTGCAAGATGGTCCATTGCAGAATCTGCAACATTGGTTAGGTAGTAGGAACCAGCGCCAATTCCTGCAATTCCCAGCCCGATCATAATTGGGTTGAGGTGGAGCAGGCCGATCACGAAAACGATGGCTGCGATAACGATAATGGCTCCTGCGCCCGTGTAATGGAGAACCCTGTCTTTTTTTTCTGATTCGTTTAATTGTTTAGCAGCATCTCTGAGGTTGTCCCATCTTACCTGGTCGCCCTTCGCTGCTTGCCATTGTTTAAAATCATTTTGCCGCGCTGCTTCTACAAGGGTGTCTGTATCAAAAACTGTGACGTTTCCAACGACATTCCTTGAAGAATCTACTGCTTCTCTTAAAGATTGGATTGGAAACCCAACTGCTGCTGCTCTTGCTATACCTGACATAATATTTTCCTATTTATTTTGATTAGTTTGTTTTAAATAAAGTTATAAAAAAATATTTTATCATATTTATTTTATTAAAAATATAATTTTAAAGTTTCTATTATTAAAACAATGTAAATTGAAAAATATTAATAGTATAGGAGACTGAAAATAAGTGACTTCGACTATTCGGTTATTGAATAATATAAGGTATTGGAAATTAGTATATTATAAAGTTTTTGCTGTGCAAGTCTATTATAATAAATGAATTGTGATTAATTTTTGAAGGGAGTAAAAAAAAGTTACCAAACTTCACTGGGAGAGAAGGGGAGAGGCTCCTGGCTTTCCTGGTCCAAACCAGCTGCGTCAGGCGAGTCTATTTCGCCTGTATCCTCAGGATTGGAACAGACAATGAATTTACTTAGGAATGCGAGCTCTTTTTCAGAGAACCCATTTGTTTTGACGAGCTCTTGAATGTACTCGACAACCGTGGTCCCATCAGCGAATGTTTCGCTATTGTGCTGAGCGATCAATTGGCCGAAAAGCTGCATTTCTTTCTCGGAAAATCCTTTGTCCAGCTGTTTTTCAGGGGCGGTTTGAGAGCGGGCCACATGCATGATCAAAATAACGAGAAAATAGATGCCAGCGCCTAAGAGAAGACCAAATCCGAGCCCTGCTGTAATCGGGTTCAATAAGCAAAGACCTATCACTGTCACAAGTAGCGCTACGATTAAGGCAGATCCCGAGATCGCTAAATGCATTTTCACCTTTTTGTCTTCTTCGGTCAGGATCTCAGACGAGAACAATAGGGAAATTTTATCCTTAAATAGCTGAGGGATATCCTCTTGAGATGATTCAGGGGTTGGTTCATAGCTGGGCAGCGCCACTATTCCCCACCCGGGTGCAGCATATACATCGCCATTTAATGCATGTAAATCAGTAACTGAAGCCATTTTTTATTTGTTGTTTTATTAATTTGTATAAGTTTTTAACATTTATTTTAATTAAAGTAAAGTATTATTTTACTAATTAACAATTTCTTAACAAATCACGATCTTGCGCTATTTTTCAGACTTTTTCTACGTCTGCAGGAACTAGCTCTACTCCTGTGAGACCATCGATTTCATCACCTTCCCTTACGCAATCTTCCAGGCCTTCAAGAGGAAGTTGTGGTTCATCTTCACATGCGTTTATTGCGAGCATTGCAAAAAGAGTGCTTGAGAAATATACCGCAAGGCCGATTCCTATTGCTGCCGGGGACAGATAGATGAGGCCAAGAATATAAACAGTAAGACCTATTGCAAAACAAGCCCCGCCTAAAATGGAATGCCAGATCAATTGTCTTTGGGAGCTTCTACCGGTAGTTTCAGGCACATTTTCGTTAAATAATTTATTTAAGTCGTTTCCAGAGGGCTTTTCTACAGGGTCCCCTCCAATGAAAGTTCCATTTACACCCATCTGGGCATCAAGTATGATTGTTGTTGTGCTCATATTATTTACTCCCTTTATGTTATTAAATTATTTAGTGTAATTTTGTATCATTTATTTTAATTAAACTAAAGAATTTAATTATGTTTTATAAATTAAAATTAAAACTTTATAATAAAAATATTCGTAAATGATTAACTAACAAAATAAAATAAAGAATGACAATAAAATATTTTAATCCGGCTTCTCAAGATATTGACAAGATATTTTTTAATTCTACAGAGTTTTAGAATGATAGATACATTTGATCTAAAATCTCCTATCAAATAGCCTTTACGATAAATTGGGAGGTCATATGGAAACGATTTTGGCTTTGGTTGATGAACTATACGAGGACATGGAACTGTGGTATCCAAAATACCGGATGGAGGAAGCAGGCTTTAAGGTGATTTTGGCTGCCGCAGAAGCTAAAAAACTATATCATGGCAAGCACGGCTACCCCTGCACTAGTGAAGCCGCTTTTCAAGATGTATCCCAAAAAGATTTTACCGGCATCCTCATCCCAGGCGGTTATGCGCCTGATCGACTCCGCAGGATCCCAAAAGTACTCGACCTTGTCAAGAATGCTGATGCAGAAGGGAAGATGATCGCTTTTATTTGCCACGCAGGATGGGTGCCTATCTCGGCAAAAATTCTAAACAATCGCAAAGTGACCAGCTTCTTTGCCATCAGGGACGACATGGAAAATGCAGGTGCTAAATGGGTCGATGCGCCAGTTGTTGTGGATAAGAACCTCATCACTTCTCGCACACCTGTAGACCTTCCTGCTTTTGGCAAAGCAATTGTAGACTGGTACAAAAAATAGGTTGATTTTTTTACCTATTGAACTATAATTCTCCTCGTTTTTGGAAGGATGGCAGAGTGGCCTATTGCGGCTGTCTTGAAAACAGCAGTCGGGCAACCGACCGTGGGTTCGAATCCTACTCCTTCCGAAGTAGAGACCAATTCGTACCCTTGTACTCTTCTAAGAGTGCAAGGGGTGCGATGTTCGAATGGGCTAGATAATACGCCCGGTTCTGGATCAATCTTCCGCACTCAACCACACATTCTCCGGGTACAGGCTCAAGTTCGATCGTACCGAACAAGTCTTTTAAAGCCAGGGCGGATGCTTTTGTATTTTTGTTCAGGGTATCAAAGAACTTCTCCAGCCTGAACTCGATCCATTCCTTTGGAGGTGCTTTAAAAGAATTGTTCCTTTGAAATTCTAGGGCCTTCATTTCGCATTTAAGCTTATCAGATCGGTTCTCGGCATCCAGAGATTGCCTCGGATACGATCTTTGAAAAATTACCCGCTTTAATGAAGTTTAATAGCTTTTGGAGTTCTGCTTGTACTTTATCCTGTTGCTGACTTTTTGTTTGAGCTCTTCCGGGACTTCATTCAGGGTCCTGGATGGAATGTATTATAGCTATAGGGGTAATAAAAAGTGATAGACGATCTTAATCAATCTCCCTGCTTATTGAGACAGGGAGATCTTCTATTGATTTTTTTACCTTTTTGTTTTTTCTTTTCTGTTTACAAGG
>JASHWM010000112.1 GCA_030044075.1 Candidatus Rhabdochlamydia sp.
TTCGCTCTCTGCGACCCCACGGGGGTTAAAGACCGCCAAAGAGGCGCCTACCTCTTCAGCAAGCGTTAAAAAGCGAAATGAGCCCGTTTCATAGGGGGCGTCATTGCCATTGCATGCCAGGATATACTTCTTAGGGCCTGGGCCTTCCCTTTCAAAAATCATCCCATCAATAGACGCTTCATCGGGGGTTTTAATTGTAACTCTTTCAGCACCAGGAATTTTTTCCAAGATGGCCCTTTTTTCTTCCCGATCGCCCGGCAATTCTTCCGTTATAGGCATCACAATGGGGGTTAGCATCTTATGGATCAAATAGCCGATCCCTCGCACAATCCCTATAGGAAAGACGATGATCGAAAAAATCAGATAGGCCACTTCAGCGACCTTCCTTCCCAGGGTAGGCTCAAGGCTTTCTGGCCAGGAGGCCTGAAATACCGGTTTTTCTACATTTAATTCAACAGTCATAATAGTACGTTTTTTAACGCGCAATTATAAAGTTAAAAATTAAAATAAGTCAAATATTAAAAAATTGATTATTATAGTTTTAAATAAAAATGTGGATTATAAAATTTATTATACTGAAAAACCGAAAATTAAAATAAAGTTTTTACAATTCTTATTTATATTCCATATACATAAAACAAATCAGTGAAATTAATCGCAAATCCATTTAAAATTATAACCTTATTAAACAAAAACATGTAGGAAGTAATAATGGCCGGACCAATCTTTCCTGAAGAGTTCTATACAAGAATCCTCGGTCCCAAAGAGCGGGTCGGAATCAACGAGGAAGGCAACTTTGAGATTTTGCCGGAAGAGTCTTCCTGGAACTATCTGAAACGATTCGTCTCTTTTACACAAGACAGCGACTTTGCAAAGGTCCATGACCGTCTCAAGGGCATATTTGACCAGGTTGAAGAAAATGGTCCCGAATTTGCTGCAGCGATCAGGGAAATCCATGGCAAGGGCGAGGAGAAGTACAACACTTTAGAGCGCAACTTATGCACATTGAGGCGCAAATTAGACCATGTCGGGCAGGTCAACTTCTTCTCAAAGGTCATCTTGAGCATTACGAATGTATTCCGCTATATTTTCGGCTGGGAGCCTATTGAATTAAAAACATATGCGGACTACGGTTTCAGGTTTCCTATTATAGAATTTTTTGATTGCGGAAAACCAATTAGCAGATCTTTTGATTGTTTTGTTTCTGATAACCCCTTAAACAGAAATTATACAAATCCTCTAAGGCAAGGCCTGGAGCTTACTGCCGAAGACAGACTAAATAGCGCCTTCGTAGCAAATACCGATGAAAATACAGAGATTGTCCGCAAGCTGGAGCTGGGATTAAAAAGAGAGCATAAGCTAAACACTAGCTCGATTGGGTTCCAAAACCAGGCTTGGGCAAGGCAACCTCTGTTTGGCCCAAGAAACCCTCTAGAGCATAGGAAATGGGATGCCAATCTGACACTCATTTTTGATCCTGCCTCGCAAAGGTACCAGGTCAAGATCACAAACGGCGGGATGTCAGAAGGCGGTTGGCGCATTTGGACATGGGATAGGGACAATGAGGAAGTGTATAAACAGCAAAACAGGGCCTGGGTAGAGTTTATCGATCAGTTGAACGTAGAACAAAAAAGCTTTCATTTTTTTGTTGTCGCCGAGGACGGCCAGGAACACGACCTTGAATGGACCTTGGCTCCTTCCGCAGACGATGATTCGGTTTTTGCCGATCCAACAGCGGTCTTCACCCTGGAACCTGGCGTTGAATACAGTTTGTATACGGAGTCTCGAGATTTGATCGACACTCTGAGAATTAGCCCGGCCCACTAGAAATTTTCTGAAAAATTTGCAGCTCCTCTAAACCAATTGCACCAAAAAGAACACCTTAGGTTATAGTAGAATAAATAACTTAAGGTGATCATGGCAATCAATCCATTGCAAGAGAAGGGACAGGCTACAAAATCGATCGACCCATGCATCCTTGTCATTTTTGGAGCTACGGGGGACCTTACTTCAAGAAAATTGCTCCCCGCTATCTATAACCTTGCAAGAGAGGGACAGCTCCCCGCACAATTCGCATGTGTCGGCTTTGCAAGAAGAGAAAAAACCCACGATGAGTTCCGCGATGAAATGAAGCAGGCAATAGAGAGTTTTTCGCGGGTCAAACCAATTGAGGACTCTCTTTGGTCCTCTTTTAAAGAACAGATCTTTTACCACATCTCGGACTTCGACAATGACAAGGGCTATGAAAGCCTGCAAAAATTCCTGGCAACGCTTGATGCGAAGTTCGGCACAAAGGGCAACAGGGTCTTTTATCTGGCAACACAGCCCAGTTTTTTTCCGCTGATCTGTCAGAAGCTCCACCAGTTTGATCTGATCTACCCGCAAGACCATCCTCAAAAATGGTCGCGGATCATTATTGAAAAGCCCTTTGGCCATGACCTTGACTCTGCAAAAGCCTTGCAAAAAGAGCTCATGCAGTATTTGAGCGAAAGCCAGATCTTCCGCATCGACCATTATCTTGGAAAAGAGACCGTGCAGAACCTTCTTGTGTTCCGCTTTGCCAACTCTATTTTCGAGTCCCTTTGGAACAACCGCTATATCGACCACGTCCAGATCACTGTAGCAGAAGAGATCGGGATCGGGTCGAGGGGCCTTTTCTGGGAAGAGTCCGGTTGGATCAGGGATATTGTACAAAACCACACGATGCAGCTCCTCTCACTTGTTGCAATGGAGCCTCCTGTGAACTTGTCCGCTGATGCGATCCGCGACGAAAAAGTAAAAGTCGTCCAGTCCATCAGAAAATTGAGCGAAGACGACCTTGCAAACGAAGTTGTAAGGGGGCAATATGGCGAGGGGTTTATCAATGGCAAAGAAGTCATCGGATATCGGAAAGAGGGCAACGTCGATCCAAATTCCAATGTCGAGACCTTCCTTGCCCTCAAGCTCTATATTGACAACTGGAGATGGGCCGGGGTCCCCTTTTACTTGAGAGGGGGGAAAAGGCTGCCCAAGCGGGCAACCGAGATCGCGATCACCTTTAAAGAACCGCCGGGAGTTCTGTTTCAAAGCCCGGAGCAGCCTAATGACCCCAACGTCCTTGCAATAAGGATCCAGCCCGATGAAGGGATTGCCCTTAAGATCAACTGCAAAGTCCCAGGGCCTAGCAGCACGGTCCAGCCTGTAAAAATGGACTTCCGCTATGGGTCTTATTTTGGAATGAGCCCGCCGGAGGCGTATGAAAGGCTCATCTGCGACTGCATCCTTGGCGACAGTACGCTCTTCACAAGGGAAGACGAGGTGTTCAGTTCCTGGAGCTTGATCACCCCTATCATCGAGTACTGGAAGAAAAACCCTACCAAAGATTTCCCCAATTATGCTGCGGGCAGCTGGGGCCCAAAAGCTGCTGACGATATCATTGAGAAAGACAATCGCAAATGGAGATTGATCTAATGACTGTAGTCACACCGGATAAAATTACCAATGAGTTCTCCAAAATTTGGGAATCTCTAAAAAGCATCAATAAAACAAGGGCCAGCCTTTTCAACCTCATTGTCTATGCACCGCAAAATGACCGCCTTGATTATTTAAAGACAGTCACAAAAAAAGTGATCGAGAAGTTCCCTTGCAGGATTATCTTCGCCACTGTTGTCAAAGGCTCCCAAAAACTTGAAGCAAAGGTCTCGGTCATCTCCCCTTCTCCGGAAGCTTGCGATATTGCCTGCGACCTTCTTGAAATTGAAATATCCGAAGACTGGAAGGCGCGCGTCCCTTTTATCGTCCTTCCCCATATTTTGCCTGACCTCCCTACCTATCTTCTCTGGGGCGAGGATCCTTGCAAGCCCCATTCTGTTTTGTCCGAACTTGAGAAATTTTCTACAAGGGTCATCTTCGACTCGGAACTTGCGACAAGCCTAAAAAAACTGTCCGAAGCCCTTCTTTCCAAAAAAAGGAGCTTGCAATGCGGGATCGCCGATCTGAATTGGGCGAGAACTGAAAGCTGGCGCAGCATGCTGACGTCGGTATTTTCCTCTCCTGGCCGTCTGGAACTTTTGCAAA
>JASHWM010000113.1 GCA_030044075.1 Candidatus Rhabdochlamydia sp.
ATTTGATTGCAAACACTAGTGTAGAGGCCATTGCAAGCCCCGATGTGAAAGCTCCTGCCCTTCCAACTGTAAAAGTTAAAGAACAGGTACAAAGAGAAGTTGAGAAAGAAGTAGAAGTAGAAATTGATGAAGAAGAAGTTGAAGTTCAGGTTACCCTAACTTCCGGATCTGCAGATGGCTTGGCTAGCCCTACCAGCTCATCTGATTCTTTGGAAAGCAAGTCTGCTGATGCCGTTTCGTCAAATGGCAGCTCTTCAACAGAAGGCCTTGGTTCTAAAGCAGCTCCTGCTGAAGTAAAAGCAAGTCCTCTGACAGGCGAGCAAGAAGCAACTCTTGGAACAATCCTCAGTTCTCTTGCAAACCTCAGCAATACAGAGCTGGCAAGAAGAGCTAGCAAGTTCGTTAAAGAATGGAATAGCCTTGAAACAGCAAATCCTCTTGAACTGCTCGGCTTCGCCTTCAGGACACAGATGATTTCTCTGAATAAAATTCAAAACGACAATTCAATGGGCAGCAGCTTCAAGAGAATGGGCTTTATCCGATATTTTGCTTCGACACTGAAGAATGCAAACAAAAATAACCAGGTCACAGCAGAGGAAATCAAACAGTTTGCTCAACAGTGGAATATTGATGGCTCTCTGATAGAAAGAGGTGACTGGAGCGCAGTGATTGCAAACATGCTAGGCCAGTACGCAACTCAAAAATAATTGCGGACCTTTTACAGCCTTAAAAACCCTTGCCATCTTTATGGTGGCAAGGGTTTTTGTTTTTCAGAGGGCGCCGATGAGCACTCCCGCTGCGCAAAGGGCTGTCCCCACCCAATGGATCTTTTCCTTGTAGATCATGCGGCCCCATAGGTCGCAAAAAAAGATGACCATTATGGAGAACAAGGGAAACAGGATCAGTTTCTCCCCGCCGCTTGCGTGCTCCAGACCAAATAATAGGAAGAAAGCAGCACCTCCGTTAAGGACCCCGGCTGCGGTCCCAAAGATCCCTTCCTTTAAGGAAAACCATCTCTTTTCCCCTACTACAAAAACCCAGGTCTGTATGAGGCTTGGAATGAAAAAAAATCCTGGAAGGAACCATTGCTGGTCATCATTGATACATCTCCAGGGGAGAAGGACATGGGCCTTCGGCTCACATAAATAAAGGAGCTCTTTCCATTGGAATAGCGTCAAGATGACCCCCTGGACAAAAAAGATGATGATGGCAAGAGAGAACCACTGAAAAAAATTGGATTTTTTGGGTTGGTGGTCAGAAACGTCCTTCTGTTTGCGAGAAGAAAGGAAAAGGCCGCACAGGATGGAGCAAAAACCAATCAACAGGGGCACGCTGATCACAAACCCAAAAGAAGCTCCAAAAAGGACAAATAGAGCAAAAGCAGGAAGGATAGAGCCTGAGTTCTGGAAGGCAAATGTCAGACCTGAAGGCCCGATCAGCACAGCCTTAGCAACCAGGACGATCATAATATAGTTCAGGATGCCTGTCACGCTGCCAGCAGTTGTCATCAGGGTACTGAATGATTCCATTCTAGGAGATTGGAACAAAAAAAACGAACTTAAGAATGAGAACCAAAAATACAGGCAAAGATAGGATTTTATGGAACCCCCGTATTGGATGTTCTTGCGCAGGCACAAGTTCACAAGGGCCGCCATAGTCGACGCTATCGTGATATATACAAAGGCCATCTAGAGCTCCTTTTTTGACTGAATCATCATTAGATAATATCAACAAAAGGAAGGATTGCAAAGAGATTGTTTCGATGGCCTTCCTTTGCTAAAGAATGAAAGGACATGAAAGCGTTCTCTAAACAATATCAAAAGGGATCACAACCGAAATCGCTGTGATCAGCACAAGAGAAAGCCGGAACATATGCCTTCCCCATAGCTTATCATTTTCGCTTGCAAAACCTTTAAGCGAGAGCCCAAGCCACGCCAGTCCTATTGTTGCTGCCACGACAAGGTAGAAATTCCCTGTGTAGCCAAAGAATGTTAGGAGGATCGCTGCAATGATAAATCCAAAAATATAGAGGACCATGTGGACCTTTGTGCGAAAAATGCCCTTTGTGATTGGAAGCACAGGGATCCCAGCCCTCTTATAGTCTTCAAAATGCATGAGGGCGATCGCAAAGAAGTGGGGCATCTGCCACAGGACGAGCATGACAAACAAAACAAGCGCCCCGATGTCGAAGCGGTTTGTGACAGCGCAATATCCGACAACGGGAGGAACAGCCCCTGCGATGCTCCCGATCGCAGTCCCGTACACCGTGCGGCATTTCCACATGCTATAGAGGACGACATATACAAAGAAACCAATCGCTGCAACACCTACTGTTAGCAAGTTGGTATAGAAATACAAGATCCCAAAGCCGATGATGCCGAGGGCAGTTCCAAAAAGGATCGCGCTTTTTTCCGAGATCTGTCCTGAAGCAAGCGCGCGTTTTTGCGTGCGCTTCATCTTTTTATCGACTCCTCTGTCGATATAATTGTTAAAGACGCATGCTGAGGCCATGATGAACCCAAGGCCTGCCAGTGCTGCTAAAAACAGCTTCAGGTGGAAGGTCCCTTTCGAGGCGAGGAAAAACCCTGCCGCAACTGTGATAAGGTTTCCAAGGACGATCCCTGGTTTTGTGAGCAAATAATAATTAATCATGTGTCATCTCTGTTCTCATATCTTTCATTAAACGATTATCCAAGTCAAACATAACCCATAGCGAACCAATGGCAATGACAAGGAGGACAAGCACCATAAAATAGAACATCAGGGTCTCCCATCGAGGCTTGGCCTCCGATCCCAACTTAATAAAATAAAGGAGCTGGACGACGGCCTGGACAAGTGCTAAAGCGACGAGCACTATAGTGATATAAGGTGTGTCTAGCGCCTTCATGTAAACAAGGTCGAAAGCGACGAGAGTAAGGATTAGCGATCCGAAAAACCCTGTCATGTAGGACTTAAACGTCCCATGGTACTCTTTTTTTACTTCTTCCAAACTAAGTTCATCATTCATTTTAAATCACCCCCATCAAATAGACGAATGTAAAAATGAAAATCCATACCAAA
>JASHWM010000114.1 GCA_030044075.1 Candidatus Rhabdochlamydia sp.
GACCCGCGGGTCCGGATCCCGATGCTGGAGTTCCTTATCCACGATCTTCGCGACCTGACCTTCTATCCCCAGGCATCTTTAGGAAGGTCGCTTATCTCATGGAGGGTGCTCCCATCTGCCGAGCAACACCAAAAGATCACCAAGCAAGACCTCCAGGCCATCGCCATCTCTTTCCGCGAACAAATGCTCAGAGAGTCTTTAGAACTTCCTGAAAAAGACTTTTTGCAAGTGGCAAGGACTGTCTTTGAAAGGGAACAAAAGAGCCTCATCCCCATGCTCGTCCTCCTTTTGGAAAACCTTCAATCAGAAAGCGCCATCAAACTCTTAGAGGACCAGGCAGAGAAGGCTGGCGCCCCCCTGGTCCGGGCCTACTGCCACCTTTCCCTTTTCCGGCTTGGAAAAGAAGGCCTCCACGAAGAATACGTAAAAAATTGGATCGCAGAGAAAAAACATCAAGAGATGATCCGCTTCCGCCCGATGCTCGACCGTTCCATGAAGATCCCCGACTCAAAATATGAGCTGACGGCAGAAGAAAGCTCGCGGCTTCTGATCGAATGCTGCATGGTCCTTGCAGGGAAGCATAGCGAGACAGGGATCGACCAAATCCTGGAGACGCTCGTCTCAGGCCACCCCAAAAACCGCTACGCCCTTGCCGGCCTGCTGATCCATTCCCTCCAATAAGTATTGGAGATAAAAATAGAATTGGTTTATGGTAAGACGCAAGAAATAATCTTCTCATGTTACTTTCAAGACGTTTGTGTTTTCTTTTTCTTTGCGCAGTATCTTCAATTGTAGCTGTTGAACAAACAGAAGACCTCACCATTAACCTGAAAGAGCCCATCTTCAGCCAGGGAGTTATTTCTACAGACCAGGGCGGGGTTATTGAAGCTCCGGGGATACGGATCCAGGCAAGAAAGATCTCCTATACCAGCAAGGTCGAGAACGGCATTCCCCAGCAAAAAGTTGTCGCCGAGGGCGACCTTCTTTTGGAATACCTTGGCCAATATTTCATCGGTGAAAAGCTCGAGTACGACTTTGTTACCCATACCGGCTCTGTCCTAAACGGAAAGACGTATACCTCGATCTGGTTCCTTGGCGGCGACAAGTTCGAGCTTCGTCAAGACGGCAGCTTTGTCATTTACAACGCCTACCTCACAACATCAGAAAGCCAGAATAAAACATTCAATGTCGATGCGAGCAAGATCAAGATCTCCAAAGAAAAGATGCTGACTGCGGACAATATCAGCTTCAAGTTCTTTAAAGTCCCTTTTTTCTGGGTGCCTAAGTTCAAGAGCAACCTCAAGTTCTTCTCAAGTCCTCCGATCCGCTACAAGGTCGTCTGGGACAAAAGCCTTGGGCCAAGGCCAAGTGCGAGGTTCCGCGTGTTCTCATCAAAATACTCAGACCTGTATTTGCGTTTTGACTACCGAATTTCCAAGGGGCCCGGCGCCGCTGTCGAATCGGAATTCTATTCTGAAGACAACCTGACGACATTTTTAACAAGAAACTATGGCGCAATGGACAAATCGGTCCCCGATGAGCACGGAAGGTACAGGTACCGCCTTCAGGGAATGTTCCACTCCCAAAGCAAAGATGCGAGCACGGTGGCCGACCTTACGTGGGACAAGCTGAGCGATGACAAGATGCCTGGAGACTTTAAAAATGACGACTTCGAGATCAACACGCAGCTTATCACCCTTTTTCGCCTTAACCACATCGGTGATGACTACGCAGGGACTTTGCGTGTCCAGCCGCGTATCAACAAGTTCCAGAGCTTGACCCAGCAGCTTCCTTTGGCCAATGTCTCCCTCCGCCCTTTAACTCTTGCGTCGTCAGGGATCATTTCCGAGAACTTTTTTAACGGAGGGTACCTGAACTATTCGTACGCCTCCAAAGTAAACAATGTCCTCCACAATTTCCATGCAGGGCGCATCGAGACAAAGAACTACCTTTATAGGCCGATCGATATCCATAATTTCACACTCACTCCGTTTGCAGGGTTTACCGGCATCTATTACAGCAACAACCCGCAGCATAGAACGGTCGTCCAGGCGCTAGGCATTTATGGGGCCACTGCAAACACGCGGATTTCAAGGCGCTACTCCCATTATCGCCACCTCATCGAACCTTACATACAATTCCAAGGGCTTACCAACCCTACGATCAAAGTAGACCGCTACTATGTCTTCAATATTGACGATGGCTACACCCATATCAACATGGTCAAGCTGGGAGCGCGCCAAAGTTTCTTCTCGCAGCGCACCATGAACTTTTCTCCTACGATGGTCCTTGATGTCTTTGCATATGGCTTCTTTAACGAAAAGGACTACCACACAACTTTTCCAAGAGGCTATACCAACTTTGATTGGAACCTTCCCAACCTCAATTTCAGGGCCTCCTTTTGCTGGAATATTGCGGAAAAGCTCCTTGACTACTCAAACTTCTATGCATTCTGGACAGCAAACGAAGATTTTGCAGTAGGGATAGAATACAGGCACAGGAGCCGTTTTGACTGGAGGAAGTCCAACCACGACAACTATGTGATCGACTTTGCAAGGCCTCTTGATGAACTTCTCCATTCCCCGATCTCTGACGGAAGGAACACCTTCCTGGCAAGGGCCGAGATGAGGGTTTCTCCTAGATGGAGCATCCACTACCAGGCGCATATCGGCTGGGGCCGTCGCAATGAGCCCAATTATGACTCCCAGAGAGTTGATTTGATCACCTACCTCAGCACCCACTGGAAAGCTCGAATATCCTATGAGCACATGCCCAACGACGACCGCTTTACCTATGACATCAAGATCGTTAAATAGCGGCTCCTACGCCTAGTTAAAAAACTTTTTTAACACACAAAAATAAAAATTTTACTTCACAATTTTCAAGGTTAAGCATGTAGGAAAAAACCAAGACAACTCTTTACAAAACAACTATATAAGGAAAATTTTAATGTTGATTTTTTATTGATAAAAATTATATTATTTATCACTTAATTATTAATTTCAAAACAAAGAAGTAAAATTATGTCATTGTCAACAAGTCCAAAAGTTCTGTGTGCAGTTCCAAAAACTCTTCTTGCATTTACCCTGAATGTAAGTCAAGCATCTTCCTCTCCAAGACAAGCGTCTCATCTAGGCCTTGCGTGTGAAGTATTGGAAGGCCCGCTCGCTGGTCAAGCCCATCCCCTGGAATCAATTGAAACAGTTTTTGACAGACTAATCGCAGCTCCGGCTGTTGAGCGCAATGATGTAGAAAACTTTGAGGTCGCTCTAAAAAAGTATGTGGAAACTCACGAAATCCTATCCAGCCCGGACGCGCAAAAAGCAAGACAGCTGCTCGAAAAAGTCCATGGCCAAGTACTCAGCATGCCCGATGAGCTCCAAGATGTCAAAACCCATTGGAAAGAGGCTAAAAAAACGGGGCAATATAAAGAACTGCTGGGTTTTGTCGAATATTATTACAAAAAAGAGGGTCGATTGGCCCTTTCTCCAGAAGTCCAGCTGCGCCTTGTCCACATTGCAACACTTGACACAAGGTTCAGAAGACCACTATCCCTAGAACAGAACATTGAGCTCTTCGGTGTCATTGCAAAATATGGCTCACGTGGACAATCTCATCGAGAATTTGCAGAAGCGCTTTATGATCACGCTCGATCTTCATTCATGATAGATGCGCAAAACAGCTATTTAGATGCGCTCACAATTTTAGAAACACTTCAAAGATCAGCGCCAAAGAACCTTCGCGAGTTTACTTCAGAGTTCGACGCTGCAATCGCTCTGCAGTCTGAACGCGGCAGGGTCAACACTTTAAAGCGCATTGAGGCCAAAGTAACTGATGCATTCAACTATCTGATGGAAATCCAGTCCGTACCATTTATTGAGTTTGGCCTAAAGATGCAGAATTTAATCGACCTTTGCAAAGAGCTAAGCGATTATAGAAAGCTGTTTGCAAGTGAAGCAGCACCTTCTCGATTCAATGAAATCTCAGGAAAACTAGACCTTTGCTTTGAGAGGCTCGAGAGGCTTCGCGGCAATGCGGTCCAGTTGCAATGGGACACAGCAAAGATCTCTTCAAAAAACTCCGCCATCCTTGAATATGCCGACTCTCAATACCCTCAAGCTTCCTTAGAAGTTCGGTTTCAACTCGTCTACGCTTCTTTTTCTTTTAATCATACCGACATTTCATTTGAAGGGGAAATCAGGATGCTTTCTCCTGAAGATTTGATCGCCCTTTATG
>JASHWM010000115.1 GCA_030044075.1 Candidatus Rhabdochlamydia sp.
TGTTTGAGAGGATCTCGCGCCTGATCCATTCCCATCGCCTGGGCCTTTTAGAAAATATCTTTACGGTAGATAGCAATGAAGGCCCAATGGTGTTGAGCCATGACATGCAAGCATTTATTTCCCATGAAGGTGAAAGTCTCGGGATGCTTAAGGATGACGTGCTTGAAGAAGACCCTTTTATCGATTATGATCCTCAAAACTATTCAGCATATCATGCTGCTTTTCTCTCAAGCAATACGCCTCAGGCACTTGTGCAATTCCTCCATGAGGAGTTTCAAAGTATTATGAGAGAAATGCCGAGGGAGCTGCTGCAAACCTGGTTCTTTGAAAATCCCCCCAAGGACTGGAATCCCTGGGACGACCTTCTCGAAGACCTCCCTTATGATTTAGTAGAAATAGAAGAAGAAAGCACGACCTATTCCCAAGACTTTTCTTATCATTATCTGGACCACCATTATAATGTTGCGCCCACAAGCAGGGAGCTCATTGAGATCTTGGCCCCTGATGAAAAAGAAATGCACTTCCTTGAACTTGAAAAAATCGAACTGCGCATCAAAGAGGAATTAAAACAACACCAGAACCAAGAGTTTGAAGAAATACGAAAATCTTTCCCTGAAGTCCCCCTCGCCACTCTTGGGGCATTCACACAGGGCATTACTAAAATGGTCCACGATGAGAAAGATGACACCAAAAGAAAAGAGCTGCTTACAATGCAAAGAAGGGTATTTGCGATGCAGCAAAGGACACGCAGCGAATATGCCTCAAAGGTAAAAGATGAAACAGCTAAGTACCTAAAAAGCCACAATCTGGACAAATCCCACCTCCCTGCAAGACAGTATCTTGAAGCCATGAGGGAAAGGCAAAACTTCTCAAAAATCCTCCAAAGAATGGAAGGCATGGACATCCCCGAGCAATGGAAAATAATAGAGGAATATCAACTAGACATTCCCCTAGAAGATTCGCCCCCGGTCGATATTCTTAAGAAAGATCTCGCTAAAAAGTTCGCGATCCAATCATTTAATCAGTTTGGACTGCGCTTCAGCCGGACCGCCTACTTGCTCTACAACCTGGCTAAATACCCGGAAAATACCACGCATTTAAGGAGCGCTATTACAGGTGGCTTCTAACAAATTCCTTGAACTCCTCCTCGTCCCGAATCGATTCTAAGGAAGGGTGCTCGACGATTTCTTTTGCATTGGTAAGGCCCATCTGAAGGGCCGCCTGAAGCCAACCTACCGCAGCGTGGGTCTTTTGTAAATACCCGCAGGCATAGGCGCTGCGGACGGCAAGCTCTACGCTTGGGAAGTCTTGAAAACACTTTCCTGAGATTTTTTCGACCACTTCGTAATCCTTTTCCAAAAAAGCGGCCTGGTGCAACATGCACAACGATTCCAAAGAAAGCTGGCCTACTTGGGGACGCAGAAGGTTGTAGACCTTAGGCCACTCCTCAAGACGCGCATTGAGAAGGGCCAAATATTCTGTGGCCTTCAAGAAGATGACCCCTTTGTGTGACTTTTGGAGGATCTCTTCTAGCATTGCGATCGCCTCGGATTGATTCCCTTTCAAGATTTCTTCCTGGGCCTTTTGCAAAAGGGACTGCAGGCCCTGGCTCTGGTCCTCGGCGGTAAAGGCCTTGCTCTTCCGCCATACATCGTAACATTGAAAAGCAAAAAGAAAAAAAATCGCACCGATGAGGAAAGATTGATTCAGAAAGAAAAAAATGCTGAGGGCAAGCGCAAAGATAAATCCTGCGAACTGGCTGTACCGCATCCCCTTGTACCCAAAAATTGCTTCTAGGACAATTCTCAGAAGATGCCCTCCGTCTAATGGGAGGATCGGCATCAGGTTTAACACAGTCCAAAAAAGATTCACAAGGCGCAAGATCAAAAGGAATTCGACGAAACGCGTTGCCTGGACCGCTTCAAACTGCAGAAGGACGCTCGCAGCGAGGAAAAGGAGGAACCCGAACAATGGTCCGCATAGGACGATGACAAACTGCTTTAAAAATGAAAGGTTGCTCCCATCATAAAAGGTCACACCGCCAAATGCGACAAGCTCGATCCTTGGCTTTTTCCCGTATGTCAGAGCAGCAAGAGCATGGCCGAACTCGTGGAAGAGCACCGAAATAAAAATAATCGCGACCCATAAAAGGGTACCGGCAAGTGAAAAACTATTTAAAAAGCCGATGATTGCGGCAAAAATCCAAAAAAAGGGATGGATTGCAAGAGATATGGTTTTTTTTTGCATCTATATTGTTTCTAGTGCTTTTTTCACAGCGAGTCCCATTTCAGCAGGGCTGTTTGCAACAATGACGCCTGCCTTCTTTAGAGCCTCTATCTTAGCTTGAGCAGTTCCTTTTCCGCCAGAGACAATTGCGCCGGCATGCCCCATCCTTCTTCCGGGCGGCGCGCTCTGTCCGGCGATAAAACCCGCTACTGGTTTATTGCAATGCTCTGAAATCCATTGTGCTGCCTGCTCTTCAGCATCTCCCCCGATCTCTCCGATCAGCAGGATCGCCTGCGTATCCTTATCTTCCTGGAACAGCTTCAGTACATCGATGAAGTTCGTCCCATTTAATGGGTCGCCCCCGATGCCGACGCAGGTCGATTGGCCAAGGCCAAGGAGGGAGGTTTGCCAGACAGCTTCATAGGTCAATGTCCCCGACCTTGAAACGATCCCGACCTTCCCTTTTTTATGAATATACCCTGGCATGATCCCGATCTTGCACTCCCCTGGAGTGATCACACCGGGGCAATTCGGACCAATAAGCCTGCTGGCCTTGCTGTTTTTCATCACCCTGCTTACTTCGATCATATCTTTGATCGGAATACCTTCCGTAATGCAGACGATCAAGGGAATTTGAGCATCTTCCGCTTCCAGGATCGCTTCAGCGGCAAAAGGGGCTGGGACAAAAATCACGGTGGCATTGCAATCAAGGGCCTTCTTTGCTTCGTAGACAGTATCAAAAACGGGAAGCCCCAGGATTTCGATCCCCCCTTTTCCAGGAGTGACCCCTCCAACGAACTTTGAACCGTAGGCCAAGCCCTGCTCTGTATGGAAGAGCCCTGACTTTCCTGTAATGCCCTGAGTGATGACCCTGGTGTTTTTTCCGACTAATATCGCCATATCTTGTTATCCTTTTAATGCTGCTACTGCTTTTTGCGCACCTTCAGAAAGGCTATCTGCAGTTATGATGGAAAGGTGTGATTCCTTCAGGAGGCGCTTGCCTTCCTCCACATTTGTCCCTTCCATCCGTACGACAAGGGGAACGGAAATATCAAGGTCTTTTGCTGCGGCAATGATCCCTTCTGCCAAGGTCCCGCAGTTCATGATGCCCCCAAAAATATTCACGAAGATCGCCCTGACCTCTGGATCAGCTAAAATGATCTTAAAGCCCTCAGCAACTTTTTCTTTTGAGGCGCCTCCTCCCACATCGAGGAAGTTCGCGGGCTTTCCCCCATAGAACTGGATAATGTCCATGGTCGCCATCGCAAGTCCGGCGCCATTGACCATGCAGCCAATGTTGCCGTCGAGGGCAATATAGGCAAGGTCGTGCTCTTTTGCTGAAGCTTCGCTAGGAGAATATTGCGTTGGGTCATAAAAGGCTGCGATCTCTTTTTGCCGATATAAAGCATTGTCATCAATGCTGAACTTTGCATCCAAGGCCCATATCTTTCCTCCGTCGTCCAGGACAAGGGGATTGATCTCTAATAAAGACCCATCATATTCCATGAAGGCTTTTGCAAGGCCTGCCACAACCTTGGTCCCTTCCTTTGCAACGTCTCCCTGCCATCCCATGAACTTTGCAATCCTCAGCAAATGATAGGAGCGCATTTTCCCATCAAGGCCTATCGGGAGCGTCAATATTTTTTCGGGGTGCTTTTCAGCAATCTCTTCAATCTCCATCCCGCCTTCTGCTGAAGCGATCAAGATGGGCTGCGCCTTTTGCCTGTCGATGATCGCACCGACATAATATTCTTTTTTTATTGAAACAGGCCTTGAAAGAATGAGCTGATGGGCGACGACGCCGCCAGGCCCCGTCTGCTCGTTGCACATCTTCATGCCCAGAAGTTCTTCGCAAATCCCTTTGATCTCTTTTGCACTCTTTGCAAACTTCACACCGCCTGCTTTTCCCCTGCCGCCAGCATGGACCTGGATCTTGATGACAGCTTCGGAAAGACCAAGCTTTTGAACGGCCAGATCTACTTCGGAGACTTGCGAAATCACAGCAAAATCGGGGACAGGAATACCGAATTTCTTGAGCAATTGTTTCGCTTGATATTCGTGAGTATTCATGCTAGGATCTCCGAGTTAGTTAATTTCCTTATCAATAACAAATTAATTTCTAGCAACTGAAAATTATGTTCGGATTCTTGCAATCGGCATTCCAAAAACTCAAGGCAGGTCTACGGAAAACGCGTAGCATCCTTGCCAGCAAAGTTTATTCCCTCTTCAGCAGGCCCTGGGATGAGAGCACGTTTGAAGAACTCGAAAGGATCCTCTACGAGGCCGATTTAGGGACAGAGTGCGCAAGTGAGTTCACCGAAGACCTCAAGAAGTTCCTTAAAAAAAAACCCGCTGCGTCTACCGATGAGATCATCAAAGAGATGAAAAGGCAGGCATTGCAAATTCTTGAGGCCCCGGCAGACATCCAAGGAAAAGCTCCGAAGATTGGCGAGCCCCTTGTCATCCTCATCGTCGGCGTCAATGGAAGTGGAAAAACAACATCGATCGGGAAGCTTGCCCATTTTTTTCAGAAACAAGGAAAAAAAGTCCTTATCGCTGCAGCCGATACATTTCGCGCAGCGGCTGTTGAACAGCTGACGTTATGGTCGGAAAAGAGCGGTGTGCAGATCGTCAAGGCGCTCACTGGGAGCGATCCTTCTGCCGTCGTCTACGACGCTCTTGCCGCAGCAAAAGCAAGGGGCATTGATGTCGTGTTGATCGACACGGCAGGAAGGTTGCAAAACAAGACCGACCTGATGCAAGAGCTGGAAAAGATGAAGAGGGTCTGCACAAAAATTTTTCCTGATGCGCCCCACCAGTCCTTGCTCGTCCTGGACGCGACCACAGGACAAAATGCCATTGACCAGGCAAAAATATTTCATCAATTTATTTCCCTAAGCGGCATCGTCCTTGCAAAACTTGATGGATCTAGCAAAGGAGGTATCGTGCTGTCGATTTACAAACAGATGGGAATCCCCGTCCGTTATATCGGTCTTGGAGAACAGATCGAAGATCTTTCAGAGTTCGACCCCGAAACCTATGTAGAAGCACTTTTTGATCCCTATGAGAAATAGATCTTCCCTTTTTTTTCACTCCCCTTTCTGCGAACGCTCCGACCATCCTGAAGGCAGCCAGCCGGTCTTCCTCCAATTTTTTCTTTTGGAGCTGATGCAATGCATAAACGAGAGCAAAGCCCCCGAAAAAACCCCTTCTCCTTTTTATTGGACAAAGTCGATGCCCTCATATGAAAAGCTCAAAGAGCATAGCCTTTTGCTGCAATATTTTTTTCCAAGTCATACCAGCCAGGCCAGGGAGATTGAGGCAATCGTTCAGCAAGAGGATAAACAACTTTCTCTGAAGGACGCCCGCTTTCTCTTTACCAAGCTCCTCCCCTTTCTAAACATTTGCAAACAAAACTCCCCTTTCATATTTTTCCTATTAAGGCACCAAAAAGAGATCAACGTTTTAATCGACCCGGGAAACCTGGGAACGCTTTTGGAGACTTTGCATCCTGGCGGAACTGATGAGGTGTTTGCGAAGATCTGCAATTATTACCAGTCTAATGGATATAAAAACATCAGCACACAGGTGCGAAGGCTAACAAAGAGACTTTCATGATCGACTCAAGGGAATTGTACCGCGAGCTCCTAAAAGAAACGGTCGCATACTTAAGCCAGTTTGATCAAGGCAAGTTTTTTCCCTGCACCGATCCTACGCTCTTTGCAGCAAAAAACCAGCCAGCAAAGAAAGAGGAAATCCCTTCGAGGCCACTCATCAAAAAACAGTCCGTTTCTTTTTCCCCTCCCCCCAAAAAAGAAAATGTAAAAATATTGGAAACGGCCCCTGTAAAAAAAGAAGAGCTTCCAGTTTCCTCAGAGAGCATCCTGTCCGCTCCCATCACTCCTTCGGTCCAAATACAAGAGACTTTGAAAAAAGTTGCACCTTCCTTGAGCATTTTACGAGCGATCCCTTCCGATGAGGAAGCTTGCACAGTAAAAAACAGGTGGAAGCTGAAGTCCGCTGCCGCAATTCTCATTCTCACAAATGAAAAAAAGCAGGAGCCTATTTCTTTCTGGCACAACCTTGCAAAAGCGATAGAAGGCCACTTTGCCCTTGCAGAGCTTGTTCAAATCGAATCGATCGAAAAGATCGACTTTTTAGAAGGATGCAAACTCATTTTGGCTGTCGAAAAAGACATACTGCAAAGTAAAAAAATGTATAGCTTCTATAAAAAGCTCCCCTCTACCCATGAGGTCTTTCTAGGCGCTCTCCCCGTCATCATACTGCAGCATTCTTCGTATTACACCGACAATCCCAATAATAAACGTCTTCTGTGGAATGATCTATGCAAAAAAATCCCCCCCCTTCTATCGCGTCCGTTGTAATCGATGACGCGATCGACAAATTGCTGGACTATAGCATCCCTCCCGAACTTTTGGAGGAGGCAGTGCCGGGGTCAAGGGTCCTTGTACCCGTTAGAGGGCATTTAAGGAAAGGGACCCTTTTTGTCCGCAAAGAACATAGCGACTTTCAAAATCTGTCTAAAATCGAAGAGGTCCTCTCAGAAAAACCCCTCATCTCCAAAGAGCTCTGGCAGCTTGTCAACTGGATCTCTTCCTACTACTGCAGCCCGCTTAGAAAGGTCCTTCCCCTTTTTCTTCCTCCAGGAATAAAAAAGGACGTCTCCCACAAAACACAAAAACACATCACCCTCCTTCTTTCTGCAAAAGATGCCGAGGTGCTTCTCAAAGACCTTGAGGTGAGGTCGCCCGCCCAAGCAAGAGCCTTATCCTGCGTGCCCCAAGACGGGATCTTCTTAAGCGAGCTATGCCTGAAAGCAAAAATTTCCCATCGAAGTTTGGCCACATTGATCAAAAAAAAGATCTTGGCCTGCTCGGACAAAAAAGTGGAAAGGGACCCTCTTGAAAACCAAGAATATTTTCCAACGCAGCCAAAAGTATTGTCCGATGAACAACAGGAGGCTTTGCGCAGTATCAAAGAGAGCATAGAAA
>JASHWM010000116.1 GCA_030044075.1 Candidatus Rhabdochlamydia sp.
CCATTGATATGTCTTTTGAAGAGGCATTAAAATTCCTCATTTCTTGCGGAATGATCAATCCGGGGAACTCTCATGGCAAATCAACCTAAAGTCGTCTTCTTGCAGGCTTTCGACAATCAGACAAAGCTCCTGAAGATTTATCAGACGTTGAAAGCCCATTTTTTGCAAAAAGAGCGGACCCTTGTGCTTGCCGCAGATCAAAAAGCTTTGGACTTTCTAGACAACGTCCTATGGGGGTTCCCAAAAGACAGCTTCTTGCCCCATAGGGCAAGTTTTCTTCCCTGCCAAGATTTGATTGTCCTTACCACAGAAAGACACAATTTGAACAATGCCTCTTGTCTACTGAACCTGACAGTAGAGCCTATTTTGTGGAAGGCCCCCATCAGGGCCATTTACGAGATAGAGAGTAAAGACAAGGAAGGTTCTACGAAGAAAAAATTCCAGGTTTATAAAGAACACGGTTTGGCAATTTCTTCGAATTAGATGCTTGTATTGAACTTCTAGGAAAGTTTTGATTCAAACTTCGTCGCGATCGGTTCGATCAAAACCATGAATAACTCGGGCGACATATGCAGATATTCATGGATAACTTTATCGGAGATGGTCTTATCCTGGGTGTGCTCCTCTTTTTTGACAGCAAAATAAAGCCTTGTCAAGAGCCCTCTCATAGAAAGGTGGGGTTTTTCTATTTCCAGTTTCTCTTGGCGTTTTCTCTCGCGCCTTTTCTGGATATATGAAATGGCAAGGATACCGCCGCCAACCGCTGCTGCGCCACCAAGGGTTGCTGCAGCGCCGATGCCAAGGGTCGTACCACCGAGTACCGCAGAAGCGATCACAAGAGATCCGCCCGTAATTAGGCTCGCATCGCCCCCAAGCGCAACGGAGTGCTTGGCAAGCTTGAAGTTCAGATGGACTTTTTGTTCATTTGCAAAGTCTTCTAAAAGGGCCGCTTTCTCGAGCATCTCGGCATTTGAAGAGCCTTTGGGTTCTGTTTTTTGAATATCTTTAGAAGCTCTTTTCATTTCACTAAGCTGCTTTTTCTTATCGACATTCTTCACAATTTTTCGGACATCGGAAGAAAGTTCCCGAACTCCTTCTAAAGCTATGAAGGCGCCGGCGCCAATTCCAGTAGCCATGACCGCGACAGAAAGGATGCTTGTTGCATGGTTCATTCCTACAATGAGATTGCCCAGTTTGCATGCATTGCCTACAAGAGTGTTCGTGCTAAACAAGCACTGCCCGATGATCTCGCGTCTCAATTTCATTGCCTGTTTTTCAAGGAGCGCAGCTTCTTTCTGGTTCCCCTCTTTTCGTAAAACCATGATATGGGCGTTCTTCTCTTTGTACTTCTTCCAATCGCGCGAAATAGCCCTCAGCTGAAGGATAGCTGAGAGAGTGCTCAGTCCCACTCCTGACACATGCCCTTCTATTGCAGCCTGCTCTCCAAGCCCTGCGACAACAGCCGGCACTCCCCTGTCGTAAAACTCTCCCTGCTTTCTAAAAAATAACTCAAGTCTCGCAAGCCACTTCGGAGTACGATTGCCAGGAAGGGTCTCTTTCACGTTGATTTCGCAAAGAACACAAATTTGTTGCAGGCGCTTTTCTTTGACCTTCTCGACAATGGCATCAAATCCCCTTTCACCTCTCTTAGAAGTTGTGAAGTGGTGTTTTGCTCCATCAGGTGTGGTGAGGGTTGCCTCCCATCCTCTATGGTCTTTTCTAGGGACAATCTCAATGATCATTCCCAGGTCGTCTGTATAGTGGACCTCTTGATTTGGATTGCTTGGATCGAAGGTAAGATCAATCTCGAGGTCTGAGCTCTGCAGGATCTCTTGGAGCCTAGGATCGAGGTTGGCGTCTAATAAGCTCTCAGCATGCTCGATGAGATATTCCGTCATCCTATCTATCGATTCCTTTTCAAAGCTCTCTTCGACATGGATTCGAGCTCCAGGCAGTTGCCTTAAGATCTCTTTAAAATGCTTTTCTGTCGCTTTCCCTATATCGCCCTTGCTTTTTGAAAGTGCGGCCTTTTCTTTTTCATGCGCCTTTTTGAAAGAATCTGAAGAAGAGCTACTTTCTGAATTTTCTTTAGATGTCCATGTCTCAATGGAAGTTTCTTCTTCGGACACGTCCAATGAGGGGAATGAATAGCTGAATTCATCCTCTAGCGGGAAAAGATAATCCATAAAGATCGACGTGACATCATGAATATGGTCTTCATCAACATCCAAAAAAGACCGACTTTGTCCATCTACTTCCGGCCCGCTCGAGTCCCCATTATAGTGGTCAACAAGGGCGCCCAAAGCTTTCCTTGCACTCTCAGAAAGCTGCATTGCCCTGGGAGATGCAAGAATTTCCTCTTTTGAAAGCGTTGTCACCTCGGCTTTCCTGCCGTGCTGTTCCACTCTTATCTGATCATTGGTAGAATTTAGTTCAATGCCCATATAGGTTTATTAGCTTCACTTTAGGCCCAATTTTGGACCCAACTAAAGTAGTTTATTAATTGGTTGTTAAAATGTTTTTATTTATAAGAATATTATAACAAATTATTTAAAGAGTTTCAAAATAATAACAAGATTTAATTAAGAATTAATTTATCCGCCTCATTATTAAATCTTTACTAACACATTAATAATGAATGATTAATGACAAGCTTTTGAAAATAAATGACTTGTAAAAAGGCCAATCCAGAACTTGCAGAGAGTTTTATAGGCAAAGGAACATAAGGAAAAAAAGACACCGGAATGGACACAGGCCTTTTTTAAGGTACTTTATTTTTTATTCACATGTTCATGAAATTTATCCTATAGATATCCGTATCTTCGACTTTTTAAAAACATCCCTAAAAAGCTCTTGCAACTTTAAATTATAGAGCCTATAGTATTTCCATCTTTATGAATGGAGTAGATTACCATGGTCCGCATCAGCAAACAACAAGAGCGTCGCAGCAAGTCCCCTCGCAGAACTCGCGCGCCATCCCCAAAAACAGGTTCTTTGAAAGACAAACTTCCCAAAGGTTACAAAGAACATCAAAACAGCATTGAAGGCGAAGCAGCACAATTAGCCTTTATTCCAAAAATTAAATCATTGTAGGATCTTAAGCTATGTCAAGACATCCCAGTTACGGCAAATCAAGCAAGTCAGCAAAAAAAAGAAACGTCCTCAAACGTTTTGAAAGAATTGATGTACTTCGCAAGCTAGGAAAATGGAAAGACGGTGAAAATACAAAAGTCACCAATCTTCCCAAGACCCCAGTAGCCCCATAATTTTTTTGGGCAGTGGTCACACTGCCCCCTATTTCCGCCTTGAAGATCAAAATTAGAAACCAGCAAAAAGACCTGCAGATCTCCCTGCCAAGCATCAGGCGAGCCGTTCGCTTAACCCTGAAAGATGTGATAGGAATTGCATGCGACGAGGTTTCTTTGCATTTTGTCAGCAAAGAGGAGATCTCTGAGCTTCACGATGAGTTCTTTAACGACCCTTCAATCACAGACTGCATCTCTTTTCCTATCGACCATCCTGGAGAAGGTGACCTAGACTATTGCCTTCTTGGCGAAGTCTTTGTCTGTCCTTTTGTCGCAAAACAATACGCAAAAGACCACAAGGCCGACCCCTATGAAGAGACACTTCTTTACATTGTCCATGGGCTCCTTCATCTAGCCGGCTTCGACGACATCGAAACAAAAGATCGCAAGGAAATGAGAAAGCAAGAAGCCAGGGCGATCTCCTTCCTAAAACAAAAAAAAATCTCTATCCGATCAATTGCAAAAAATTCTATATAGGGTTTTACTTATCCGTAAATAAAACGGTGCCCTAATTGAAAGCTGATGCTGTTTTAGCGATTGTTTTTTTGGTCCTTTCTGCAATTGTTGCCGGGTATCATACCGTCCTTATGTACATGGGGCGGATGCGTTCGAACGAACAGCTCAAAAAGATGCCCTTCTTGTTCTTCTTCCAAAAATTCC
>JASHWM010000117.1 GCA_030044075.1 Candidatus Rhabdochlamydia sp.
GCTTTATGCTCTGCGCAGTTGTTGCGGCGACCATAAACAATATGAGCTCCCAAGTCCTCGTCCTCTGTTCTAGTATCACAGAAGACTTTTATAAGAGGCTGTTCCACAAGACGGCCTCATCAAGAGAACTGCTGATCGTCTCTCGCTTAGGGGTCATTGTGGTGTCTTTGCTCGCCTACTTGATCGCCTATGGGAAAATCAGTACAATTTATTCTTTAGTTTTTTATGCCTGGTCTGGGCTGGGCTCTTCATTCGGCCCTCTCCTCATCGCCTCTTTATATTCTAAAAAAGTTAATAAGTACGGCGCTTGGGCAGGCATCATCACTGGCGGGATCGTTGCAGGGATTTGGCCGGTCTTCCAACACCGGCTCTCCATAGAAATTCCTAGCATGATCATGGGATTTTCTTTAAGCCTGGTCGCGATTTTCCTCGTATCCGCCCTGACACGAAAAGGTAAATAATTATTTTTAGAAAATATTGAGGGAGATTTTAAGAGAAATCTGACATCATATTACTTAAACCTAGGGAGATGTTACATGGATAAAAAGCCCGTCATTTTAATTACAAATGATGATGGAATTGAAGCTGCAGGCTTGCGCCATCTTTGGCAAGCGGTTGCTGATTTTGCAGAAGTCTACGTTGTCGCGCCAGCCCAAGAACAATCAGGTGTGGGCGTTGCCATTACTCTGCGCAATCCTATTCATGTCGAACAAGTAAAATGGGAAAGAAATACGCCAGCATGGAAAGTCAATGGAACGCCGGCCGACTGTGTCAAGATGGCATTGCGCAAGCTTTTGCCGAATGTCCCCGACCTTATCATTTCTGGCATCAACCGCGGCTCAAACTCGGGCAAAAACGTTTTCTATAGCGGAACAATCGGCGGCGTGATCGAAGGTGTTCTGCGGAACATCCCGGGGATCGCTTTTTCCTGCGAGGACTTTCTTTTTTCCAACTTCCACCTCACAGAAAAAATGACTCCTCCAAAATACCACCTTGCCGAGAAGTACATCGCCTCGATCGTGAGACATGTCCTTGAGGAACCTCTTCCAAAAGGAACTTTTCTCAACGTCAATTTCCCCAAAAAAATGGAAGAGATCAAAGGTTTCAAGCTCACCCGCCAAGGACGCGGATATTGGATTGAAAACCCAGACGAAAGGACCCATCCTGATGGGAAGACCTATTACTGGCTAGGCGGCGCTTGGAACGACCAAACAGAACATGATGAGAGCGATGTCCGCTTCCTAGCGGAAGGATATATGACCGCGGTCCCGATCCACATTGAAGAACTGACCCATCACACGGTCATCGAAGAACGCAAAGACGCCTTCGAACAGCTCTTCCACGAAAAGGACACCTTTATTTCCTTGGATAAATAAGCTGCTGTTTTTGTTTTTGCAGTGTTTTTTCAAATGCATCGAGCCTTAGAAGGGGCTCTCTTTGAACCTTTTCTATCAGCTCTTTTGCCCCTTCTATGGCATACACCCTTTGCATTTCCAAGAGAAGGTCCTCATTGAAAGCATTATAGGGAGTTTCAAAAGAAATGCTTTTTTCCGGGTGGGCCTGTTCCAGCTGCCTTGCCTGGATCATAATATCGACTAAATGCTCAATATGCTTTTGAAGAGAAGGCAACACGCCTGCTAGGTCTTCCCTGCTCTGCACCTTCCTTAAATCTTTCACAAGAAGGCGGCAGACCGCTTCGCCCTCACGATGGTAATCATCTAATGAGTTAGGGCTGCACCCTGCCAAGATCAATAGGAGTATCGCGCACAATCTCATGGCTATATATATTTTGAATCCAATCAAAGAACCAAGGAAAAAATAACAGAAGTGGGATTTAATTCTTGAGAAAAATTCACCTTCGGATTAAATTATGTACGTTTTTAAACCAATTTTGAGGGCGTATAGCTCAGTTGGTAGAGCTCCTGTCTTACACACAGGTGGTCATAGGTTCGAGTCCTGTTGCGCCCATATGTACTCTATTGCGGGAGTAGTTCAATTGGTTAGAGCACCGCCCTGTCACGGCGGAAGTTGCGGGTTCGAGCCCCGTCTCCCGCGAATTTGTAAAAACTTTTCTCTGTACAAACACTTCGCTCATCTGTATCTTTATAGCTAAAACCGATGGATGGCCATGGCCTCACACGCTTACAATTCGAAAACATTTAGGCATGATTTGATCGCATTTATTTGGATTGCGATTGGAGCTTTTTTAGCTGCTGTTTCCATCCGGATCTTTCTTTTTCCCAACCAACTGATCGACGGTGGGATCGTGGGTGTTGCCCTGATTTTAGCGCAGCTGTTTGGTAAATCGAACCTCCCCTATTACCTCATTGCACTGAACATCCCTTTTATTTATCTGGCCTATCGCTACATTCGCAAGACATTTGTGATCCAGATGTTTGGGGCGGTCCTTTTATTTGCTGTTTTTTTGCGCGTCTTGGACTTTGCTCCCGCCTTTACCGGCAACATCCTGGAAATTATCGTTATCGGCGGCGTCTTCTTGGGGATCGGAGTGGGGTTGATCATCCGTCACGGAGGATGCTTGGACGGAACCGAAATTTTAGCGATCATGATCAATCGCAAAAAAGGTTTTACGGTTGGCCAGGTTGTCCTCGTCATCAACATTTTTATCTTCGGCGCATACGGCTGGATATTTTATGACTGGCATATCGCCGTACAGTCGCTGATGATGTATATTGTTGCGTTCAAAATGATCGACCTTGTGATCGTAGGGCTCGATGAGCTCAAATCGGTCCTGATCATCTCTTCCAAACCAAAAGAGATCGGAGATGTGATCATCAACGAGCTGGGACTTGGACTGACAATTATGCATGGAAGGGGCGGTTTTTCAGGAGACAGTAGAGAGATCCTGTTTGTCATCGTCGAGAGGCTTGACCTTGCAGAGCTCAAAGAAATCGTGCTACGAGAAGACCCAGGTGCATTTATGGCCATCGAAAACCTCCATGAAGTTGTCTATGGAGGACACCATTCGTATATGCCCTATAAAAAGAAAGCCCGGGCAAAGCTCAAATAGTTACTTGGACACTTTGCGCCCAAGCAACTTACCCTTTATCTTTTTCCAACTTAAAATTGCAGCCTTCAAGGACGAGCTGATCAATATAGCTGATGAAATAATCCGATTTCAGAAAGCGTTCATTCTCAAACATAAATTCATGAAAAGGAATGGTGGACTTCACTCCGCCGATATGGAACTCTTTTAAGGCCCTTTTCGCAACTTGGATGGCGTCATCGCGTGTTTTTCCCTTAACGATCAATTTAGCGATCATCGAGTCGTAATTTGGAGGAATTTTATAACCTGAATAGCAAGCGCTGTCGATCCTGACATGAGGCCCTCCTGGAGGAATATAATATTCCAGGTGGCCGGGAGATGGCGAGAAATTGTTTGCAGGATCTTCGGCATTGATGCGGCACTGGATCACATGTCCTTTGAACTCGACATCTTTTTGCTTGATCTTGAGCTTTTCGCCCATCGCAATTTTAATCTGTTCTTGAACAAGGTCGATCCCCGTCAGTTCTTCAGTGACGGTATGCTCCACCTGGATGCGGGTATTGACCTCCATGAAGTAGAAATTATGGTCCTCATCAAGAAGGAATTCCACAGTACCCACTGAATGGTATTTTGCAGCTTTTACAATATCCACCGCGCATTGTCCGATTTTTTTGCGTAAGGCGCTGGTCAATACAGGGCTTGGGGCCTCTTCAATAAGCTTCTGCCTTCTTCTCTGTATTGTGCAGTCTCTTTCCCCAAGGTGGATGTAATTCCCATGCTTGTCTCCAACGATCTGTACTTCAATATGCCTTGGGTTGACAATCATTTTTTCCAAGTAGACTTCGGGGTTGTTAAAGCTCACTTCCGCCTCTGCCCTTGCCGCAGTAAATTGGCGGACAAACTCGTCTTGGTCAAATGCAATACGGATCCCTTTGCCCCCACCGCCTGCGCAGGCTTTGATAAAAATGGGAAATCCAAGTTTTTTGGCGACAGCAAGCGCTTCCTTGACGTCTGTGACGATACCATTTGATCCAGGAATGACAGGGCATTTGACATTTTTCGCAGTCGCTTTTGCCATAGCCTTATCCCCGAGCATCGAAATTGTTTGGGGAGAAGGGCCAATAAAGTTCAGGCCGCAGCTCTCACAGATCGAAGCAAAATTTGCGTTCTCGCTGAGAAACCCATATCCCGGATGGACAGCATCAGCGCCAGTAATCTCGCAAGCAGAGATGATGTTTGCGATCTTCAAGTAAGAATTCTTAGAAGGCGGCTCCCCAATGCAGATCGCTTCGTCTGCATGAAGGACATGCAACGCTTCTGCATCAGCCTGGGAATAAACAGCGACAGTCTGCAGGCCAAGGTCATGGCAAGCACGGATCACACGGACAGCGATTTCACCTCGGTTGGCAACTAAAACTTTTTTCATAGTCCACGCATACCTTAAACAATTCGAAACATTTTAGTGCCAAACTCAACCGGATGGCCGCTCTCGACGTAGATCTCGGCGATAGTACCGCTGATCCCAGCTTTTACCTCGTTCATCACTTTCATTGCCTCGATAATGCAAATGACGGTATTCTCATCTACACGGTCGCCTACTTTTACAAATGGAGGATCTTCGGGAGAAGGGGCAGAATAAAAGGTCCCGACGATCGGAGCTGTGACAAACTTTCCTGGTTGTTGCTTCGACTCAGCATGGGCCTCAGCTGCATGAGGGGCGTGTTTTTCAACAGAGTGGTGGATCTCTTTATGAGGAATGGGCGCTGGCGGATGGTGAAGCACGCTTGGATATGCAACCGGTTGAGGATAGACCCCATCTGGTTTTTCCAGGTGGATCTCAAAACCATCTTTTTCCTTAATGCTCATTTTTTTGAGCCCCGCCTTTTCCATGGCAGCGATCAACTCTTTTATCTGTTTTAATTCCACAGGCTTTCTCCTAATAAAATAACTATACCCTTTGGATATACTCGTTGGTTTGGGTGTCTACTTTAATAATATCTCCTGACTCGATAAATAAAGGAACGTCCACTTTCGCCCCTGTCTCGAGGATTGCGATCTTCGTCGCATTGGTCGCATGCATGGGAGTGTCCCCGCTTTCTGTCTTAACGACCATCAACTCGAGGAACTGCGGGAGCTCGACTGAAAAAATAGTGTCGCTGTAAAACATCGCCTTGAGCTCTGTTCCTTCTTTGAGGTAGTGCACTTTATCCCCGATAATATTGGCCGAAACGACCACCTGGTCCAAGCTGCCAATATCGAGGAAAAGGTAATCCTTTCCTTCGAGATAGAGGAACTCCAGGCGGCGCTCTGTCAAGGACACCTCGTGAACATCCTGATTGACCTTAAAGTTTTTTTCAACAACGTCGTCATTGAGAAGAGATTTAAGCTTCGTCTTAATGAACGGGACGCCTTTGCTCACTGTTACTTTTACCGCAGATTCCACGCGATAGACTTTGCCGTCCACCGATACAGTCATCCCAGGAATAATTTGACTACTTGCTACCATGATTTCCCTATCTTAGAAAATGAAATACCTGAAAGATTTGCTACAATATTTTTAAGTTGCATAAGATCGCTGATTGTATAGTCGACATCATTTTTATTTCCAGGGGCATAGACCCCTCTGCCAAAAAGCATTTGGACCGTGGTAAACCCGAGCTCTTTCGCAGGCGTCAAGTCTGTATTGATCCGATCTCCGCAGACGACTACATCGTCCTCCGCAACCCCGCTTTGTTCCCAAATCTTCTGATAATAAAGTTTTTTTTCTTTAGAAGAACAAACAATAATTTTACGGAAAGCGGAAAAATCTATACCAGCTTTTTTCATTTTTTCTTTTTGCTGGTCCTCTATGCCAGCGGTCACGATCGCTAGGTCATGATCGCGTGAAAATTCCTTAATGACCTCTAACGCCCCCTTCAAAGGGAACACGGGAATATCATCCGAATAATTTTCATAAACCTCGTGGAGCCCTACCTGCAAGACCGCTCGCGGCACTTCATAGATCTCTATAAATTCTTCTAGGGCCTCCCTAGCGCTCGGGGCTGTCGCATTGAGCCTTCGTAAAACTTCAAGGCCCTCTTCTTCATTGGGCAGCGACATCCCCTCTGCGACCATCCGCGCAAAAGCACTGTCTAACTTCTTTGGAGTGATCGAAACAGAAGTATCGATCAGGGTGTCGTCTAAATCAAAGATGATCAACAATTTTCATTATCTCTTGTGCGGTTTTTTTCGGATCATGGCGTATCAAGCTTCGCTTGAGAAGGTCGCTCTTGCTCGCAGGCGTCATCCCTCCGATCAAAGAGGCCAAGATCACCCTGTCCTCTGAGAGGTCGTTCTCAACTAGGTCTCCTTCTTCAGCATAGACCTTGATCAGCTCATCTACCGGCTTTTGATTATTGACCAATATATAATCAAAGATATCTTCCCCGATAAATGTGACAAGTTCCTGTAAATAATTGCTGACTTTGAACGATGTCGTTTGCCCTTTGCGGTTCATCAGGTTCGCAATATAGACTATCTTTGCCTGAGTGCTTCGAAGGGCGTTGCAAACTCCTTCTACAAGAAGGTTGGGGATCAGCGAAGTATGGAATCCGCCAGGTCCTAAAAGGACGAGGTCCGCGTGCATGATCTCATCAAGAGCCCTTGGGTTTGCTTTGGCATATGGCTCCAGATAGATGCTCTTATATCCCTGATCGATCTTCTGGGAAAGATAGATCTCCTTCTCCCCTTCCAATACAGTCCTGTCGTTCAGGATCATTTTCAGACGAACTTGATGGTTGGTCACTGGGAAAACTTTTCCTTTGATATAAAGGAGCCTTCCCGCTTCTTCTACAGCTTTCTCAAAAGAGCCCGTGACCTTTTCCAAAGCGGAAAGAAAAAGGTTTCCAAAACTATGTCCTTCAAGCCCACCATTCTCAAAGCGGTAGTTCATCACACTGCGCATTAACCTTGAAGAATCAGAAAGGGCCACGAGGCATTGCCTGACATCGCCAGGAGGCAACACGCCCAGCTCATCGCGCAAAATTCCTGTGCTCCCGCCATCATCGGCCATCGAGACAATCGCGCTCAGTTGGACCGGATAGTTTTTCAGTCCCTTAAGAAGGACGAAATTTCCTGTCCCGCCTCCAATGACAACGACCTTTTTCATAAGGCCTGCCTTTGCTTTAATTTTTTAATAGCTTCTGACATATCAGGGACCTTGTACAAATAACTTCCTGAGACAAGGACATTGGCGCCAGCTTCGATACATAATGCGGAGGTCTTATCATCAATTCCGCCATCGACCTGGATATCGAACGGTAAAAGGTTCTGATTTTCTTTTCCGTCCTCTGTTTTGCCACTTTTCCCAATCGCAAGCTGATTGCAGAGGTTTCTTGTAAATCGAATTTTATCGAGCACCTCGGGCATAAAAGCCTGCCCCCCGAATCCTGGATGAACCGTCATCAGTAGTATGAGATCGCACTTGTCCAAGTATTTGGGGATAATGGAAGAAGAAGTTTCCGGGCAAAAAGCAAGTCCTGCCTGTACACCGCATTTGCGGATATAGTCTAGGGTGTCCTCCACGTCTTCAGTAGCTTCCAGGTGAAATGTGATCCTGTCTGCCCCAGCTTCAATAAAACGTTCCACATACTCGAATGGCTGATAGATCATGAGGTGGACGTCTAAAAAAAGGGAGGTCGCCCGATTGATGGAGGAGACAGCCTTTGGCCCAAGAGTTAAATTAGGAACAAAATGTCCGTCCATGACATCGATATGCACAGCATCAGCACCTGCTGCTTCAATTTTCTTTGCCTCGTCGGCCAGATTGCCAAAATCCGCTGACAAAATGGAAGGCTCTACAATAATATGCTGTTGCCAATCTTTCATAAAATCTTTTTAATATTAAATTTTTCCATCACTTCCCGAGGGAATTTATAAATGTTTGCTTTTCAAAAGTCAAGGGCTTGCTCAATGGTCGTATAGAAAAGCTGCCTTTTATCGCGGTCCTCGCAAGAATAGATATAACCTAAATAGCTCACATCAAACAGCTGAAGATGGATAGAAATAAGTCCTGGGGATAGGACAAAGAGACGGTCCATGGCATCAAATAAAGATTTCTTTAAAGAAAAATCTTGCACAGAGAGCATGACAAATAAATGTTTTTCTCCTTCTTTCTTACTCAGGTGCCCCTTCTTTTTTTCCTCGCTTGATTTTTTGCTCATCTCAAGGAGCATCAAGAAAAGAACTTTCAAAATTTCAGGGTCAAGCACACTCCTCATCTCGACAGGGAAAATCGAATGATAGAAATTTTCCAAGAGGAACTCGTTTTTTTGCCCCACTTCTCCAAGCATCTTTTTTAACTGGAGGAAAACTTCGATCTGCTTTGAGATCATTCCTCCGTTAAAATCCCTTACTTCACCGACGACCCGCTGCAGTTCTGTGAAAATTTCCTGCCGGGCCTTATACAGGTCTACCGAGTGGTCGCCCCGCAAGAAAGATGTATTGGGAAGGCATAGGCGGAAGACCGTTGCTTCCTTTGGATATTTTTTCCTTAAAAGGCCCACTTTCCTTACCCTGTCAGGAAGGCATCGCAGGTAACTATTTCCTTTTTGAAACAAGTCCTGAATGGCAGGTGTGTCAGAGGACAAGAGCACCCTTACTAGAACAACTGTGAAAGTAAGATCTGTATCTGTTTGCTCATCAAAAGTGATGACGACCTGGGGGATATCCTTTGTATATTTGAGCTGCTGGCTGAGCGTTACAATGTTGCGCATGACCTCTTCTTCATTCCTTGGCATGAAGATCGGCCTTTGCAACCTTTCTACCTGGACCTTCAAATCATCGGGCAATACCCTTTTCAGTTTTTTGATCTCGTCCACAGTAAAGTCATGGCCCTCTTCTTTTTCCACCTCCAGATAGATCGTATGGATCGAGTCATCATGGCCCTGGTGCATAAAAAACGAGTTCTCAACAGCTTTAATGTTCGGGATATAATTCTGGAATGCCTTGATCAAATGCCTTTGTTCAAAGACCTCATTTTCTTTCAAAAAGTTCACTCCGACAAAGACACTGAGCACTTTTTTGACGCCAAGGGGCAAGTAGAGCCTGGTCTTTAACAGTTTTAAACAAAGATGCCTCTTGCCCGGCGCTTCTTCGACCATTTGACGAAGCTGTTTTCTAAAAAGATAAAATACGTAGATGATCCTGCTCATTTGCTGGAACTCTCTAGCCACTTTGAACTCATATCTGCAAAGAACCAGGAACTGCTGCATCTGAATAAAAATGTCGTAGTCAAAGTCTTGCGGCCTGCTTTGCACTAACGCAGCGATCCTCTCCTGGATCAAGGAGGTTTTTTCATCTGTTGAAAGTCCTTTGATCTCCAGGATGCGGCTGGCATGGTACACCGATACGACACCAAGCCGGATCTCTGTTTCGATCACTGCCAAGTTCCTTTTGAGCACTTCGATATCTTGGATGTCTTCCACGCAAATGACGATCTCTGCAACCGTATAGAGGCTATCGCTGAGGTCGATCAGTTTAAAGTCCCCAGCAAAGAAAAGGCCAATGTTAATTTTTTTTGCCGGCATGAGCCATCTGCTGATGATCTCAAGGAAGAACTTCCCTGCGCTCATCCGATAATGGCAGAGCAAATAGATCGATAAATTTAAAGATGAGGGGCCTTCATGAGACCACTTGATGCATGGCAAAAGGCTATGAAACTCTTTTATCCACTCCTGCTTCATTTCTTCGCTGGAAAAATCGCAGAAAAACAAATCTGAGGGCAAGATCTTTTTCAGTAAGGACCTGATCGTCTCATTATACAGGGTAACGCCTAAATGATCGTGTTCATAGTCCAGAACAGTTGCAATCCGCAGAGAATTTTTATGGAGTAACATACTATTCTACCTCTTCGAATAAAAAAGGGCTGGTGTCCGCTCTAGGGAAACTTCCAATCATAGTGCCGCAAGAGAACCGGTCTTCGACCGGATTGAAGCTGCGCACATGCAGGGGCAATTGATTTTTTTTTGCCAGGAGGATCGATCTTGGGTGAAGCACTTTTGCGCCCGCTATTACGATCTCCAGCGCATGGTCGTAGGTCATATTGGAAAAAAAATTTGCTCCGGAATTCGATTTCGGATCTTTATCAAATATTCCGGGCACATCTTTATAAAATTCAACTTTGTCAGCTTCCAGGGCAATCGCTAAGGCAACAGCAGATGTGTCAGACCCTCCCCTGCCAAGCGTAGTGATCTCGCCGTCTTTACTTACACCTTGAAATCCCGCCACTATGACGACCTCATCTTTTTCTAGATGCTGGACAACGCGTTTAGGCTTTACTTCGACAATCCTTGCATCCGTATGATGTGAAGAAGTGATCATCCCTGATTGGCTTCCTGTAAAGGAGATGGCCTTATGCCCCTGCAAATGAAGCGCCATGGCAAGAAGAGAGACGCTGACCCTCTCGCCAACAGAGACCAGCATGTCAAGTTCTCGTTTAGGCGGCTCCGGATGGACCTGCTTTGCAAGACTGATCAAATTTTCCGTTTCGTTCGCCATCGCGCTTACAACTACAACAATGCGACCGTATTCATTTTTTTTCTTGATGATGATCTCGGCAATCTTTCGAAAACATTCTGGCGCTGCCACCGACGCACCGCCAAATTTCATAACTAGGGTTCTCATTTTCAACTAAATATTTCAGTTTATGCAAAAGTCTCTATCCTAGTAAAAAAGCCCCTTGGAGGCAAGCGAGAACTGAAAAAAATAAAAAAAATTTATAAAGATATCTTTAAAACTATCCAAACGCTGTTTGAAATTTACATGAAATTCACAATTCTCAATAATGCCCTTCGATTGAACTTATTCAATCTTTACAATTGAGGTGTGATCATGACATTAGAAGGACTTTCCTCTAACGACGTTTTTAACAAACTGGAAACATACTACACTGATAATATCAAAACCCTTGAAGCGGGATGCAATAAGACCGGCATCATCCAGCAGCAGGCGCAACTTGCAATTCAGCTTTACACGGCAGCTGATGCAAAAAAACTCACTCTGCAAGAGTATAAAGATAAAAAGCAGACCATGGCAGATGATCTGGCAAGAATTGCGGAGATCAAAAACATGGCGCAGCAAGCAGCAGCTCTTTTTACTGACGGCCTCAAAAAGATGGATCGGCCGCCGCTTGATGCTACGACCCTCGAAACAATTAAATTTTTAAATCCACCTCTTCATGAGCAAGTGGCAAAGGAATATGCTACCTGTCAAGAACAATTATTAAAAATTAGAGAATGGAACAGATCGATCGTTATCATTGCCGAACAGCTGTCCAAAGAATTTTCACCTGTTGAAACAATTGTTGGCAAAGCAGTTAAAATTATTGATAAAAAAATTGACGAGCTCGACCCTGAAAGCGCAAAACAACGGGCTGATTCGGTAGAAGCTAGTTCTGACCTTTCTGCAGGGAAAACAAATGATCTTGTAGTCGCTTCTTTACATGTGGATGGTTCTAATATTTCAGGAGCAGACGGTGTGTCCAAACCAACGGGAGCGGACGATTCGCCAAAGCCAAAAGAGCCAATAACTTCCGCACCTCAGCCTGCTCAAAATTCTCTCCTTTCGACCGTCGCTGCATTTAGCGACGCAATAGGTTTAACAGGAAAAGGAGGGTTCTTTTTCGGATTCGGCGGGGGTAAAACAGCACCTACTACCGACCCATTAGCTGCTATCGACCCCTCGGACTTAGAGGCGTTAGGAGACGGGGCTGCCTGGTTAGAGGATGAAGAAGTCCCGGGCGAGCCAGACAAGAAAGCCGGAGATGACAAAGGTCAAGGAGACAAGCATCCAGCCCTAAGTACTGCTACAACAGGGGCTAACGGAAGCGGCGACGGACAAACCTTAACAACGCCTCTATCTAACACAACAGGTTCTACACAAGGCACTGGCGGCGACGAAAATAAACAATAAAAAAACGTGAAAATCCTAGCAAGTGCTGATAACACTTTTGCGATTGCATTTATTATTAACCATTTGTTAGGATTTTCCCATTGACTTACAAATAGGAGTAACCTTAACAATGTCCAAAAACCTTAAACACGACTGGAGCGATAGTAAAATTATCGATGACGTCGACTTTCAAGAAAATGATGCAGAACAATTCAAAAAATTACTAGACCGTAAAGAACAGAACGCAGGCGCCGGCTCGGTTTCTTCCATGAGCACAGGACAAATCCTAAAAGGAAGGATCGTAGAGATCACAAAGGATTTCGTAGTTGTCGACGTCGGTTTAAAATCTGAGGGACTAGTACCGATCAACGAGTTTTCGGAACCTGAAGAATTGTTTTTGGGCAGCGAGGTAGAGGTTTTCCTAGACCAGGCCGAAGGCGAAGATGGCCAAATCGTTCTCTCTCGTGAAAAAGCGAGACGTCAAAGACAATGGGAATATATCGTCAACCACTGCAAAGAAGGCTCCCTCATCAAAGGAAAAGTCATTCGCAAGGTCAAAGGCGGCCTCATGGTCGACATCGGCATGGAAGCATTCCTTCCGGGCTCGCAAATTGACAACAAGCGAATTAAAAACCTCGATGAATATATTGGGAACACATACGAGTTCAAAATTCTCAAGATCAACATGGAGCGAAAGAACATTGTTGTCTCTCGCAGAGAGCTTCTTGAGGAAGAGCGTATTTCCAAGAAGGCAGAAATGCTTGAGAACATCAATATTGGCGAGATCCGCAAAGGGATTGTCAAGAACATCACTGACTTTGGCGTATTCTTAGACCTCGAGGGCATCGACGGCCTCCTCCACATCACAGACATGACATGGAAGAGAATCAAGCATCCATCAGAAATGGTGCAGCTTGGCGATGAGCTCGAAGTGGTCATCTTGCATGTTGACAAAGAAAAGGGACGCGTCGCCCTTGGAATGAAACAAAAAGAATCCAATCCTTGGGAAGAGATCGAAAAGAGATATCCTCCAGGAACACGTGTCAAAGGAAAAATTGTCAATCTTGTTCCTTACGGAGCATTCATTGAGATCGAGCCTGGCATCGAAGGATTGATCCACGTCTCTGAAATGTCCTGGATCCGAAACATCTCCGATCCGACAGAGATCGTGAACAAAGGTGATGAAGTTGAGGCGATTGTTCTTTCTGTACAAAAAGAGGAAGGAAAAATTTCCCTCGGCCTCAAACAAACAGATAAAAATCCTTGGGAAGATGTTGAGAAAAAATATCCGATTGGAAGCAGTGTCCCTGCCGAGATCCGCAACCTCACCAACTACGGCGCTTTTGTAGAACTCGAGCCTGGAATTGATGGTCTCATTCACATTTCCGACCTCAGCTGGATCAAGAAAGTTTCCCATCCGTCAGAAGTTCTGAAAAAAGGCGACAAGGTGGAAGCTGTGATCCTATCTGTAGACAAAGAGAGCAAGAAGATCACTCTGGGCGTCAAACAGCTCAGCCAAAACCCATGGGAAACTATCGAGAAAACCCTCCCGGTAGGAACACTTGTCAAAGGGATCGTTTCCAAGATCACTGCGTTTGGTGCTTTCATCGAACTGGAAAATGGCATCGAGGCCCTTGTGCATGTCACAGAACTTTCTGACCAGCCATTTGGAAAAGTAGAAGACGTTGTATCAAAAGGTGAAGAAGTTGTTGCAAAGGTCATTAAGCTCGACCCTGAGCACAAGAAAATTGCTCTTTCGATCAAAGATTATCTGATCGACAAGAACAAGCACAAC
Organism: Candidatus Rhabdochlamydia sp.; assembly: GCA_030044075.1. GTDB lineage: Bacteria > Chlamydiota > Chlamydiia > Chlamydiales > Rhabdochlamydiaceae > JABEVM01. The sequence continues at coordinate 13,731 of JASHWM010000117.1, forward strand.
CATGATGACATCGTCGTTGCAAACCCTTCTAAAGAACCTGTTAAAAGGAAAAAGAAAGCGGTTAAGGAAGAAGCTCAAGAAGATAAAGAAGACAAAGAAAACAAAGACAACGAATAATCTAATAGTTTGGGGGCGCTTTTTGTCAGCGCCCTCCTCAATAGAATGGTAATGCATCCACTCTAGTCATAAGACTCAATATTGCAGTTTGAGTAAAGGTTAAAACCAAGTTAATACCCAATTCAAAAGGGCTAAAAACGAATGAATAAAGATTTAGTTGCCATATTTGAATATTTAGAAAGAGAAAAAGGGATCAAACGTGAAGTGATCATAGGAGCTATCGAAGAATCTCTTCGTATTGCTGCGCGAAAAAGTGTAAAAGGTCTCATCAACGTTTCTGTCCATATTAACCCAAAAACTGGCGACATTGAAGTAGTCGCGCAAAAAGAAGTGGTCGACAATGTCACGATCCCAGAAGAAGAAATTTCTCTCCAGGATGCACAGGTGCTTT
>JASHWM010000118.1 GCA_030044075.1 Candidatus Rhabdochlamydia sp.
TTGCGGAGGTTGTTTGGATCTTGTCTTTTGTTAGACTTAATGTATGCCCACAATTTTTTTGTAACTTCAGTACGTGGCATTGGACCTCTTCCAACGATAGCTGCGAGTTCTTCGCTGATTTTCATTGGTTGCATGAATTTTGATTTCTTTGGGTCTTTTGCCATGTTCTTTTTCTCCTTTAGGTGCGAAACTTATCTTCGCACATCGCTTATTGAATTTAGACAGACAATCGAGGTTGTCTTGCTTCCTCGAATGACATCTTGTATCTTTCCAGTGATATTATAGTCAAAAAAAATCGTTGTGCTTTGTAAAATATCACGTGCTATGGCACATTTTATGCATCTTTGAATTTTTCTAAGAGAGTTTTTTTTTGCATGAGCGAAATTTTTAAAAAAGAGATTAGGAGGCTTCAAACAATTGCGGCCCATCTTGGATCGGCCCAGTCCCTCCAAGAGAAAATCGAAGTCCTTAACAGTGAAGAAAATGTGCAAAAATTTTTAGAAAAAAAAAGCTTTATCAGAACGATGCTCGCAGGTCTTTCCCCGGAATGCGAACTGATCATTAAATCTGTCATTGCAATCGGACAGGACCACGTTTTTAAGGATGAAGAAGCTGATTCTGCTGCAAGGGTGCGGATGTTGATCGAACATCTTCTTCCTGTCGAAAGTTTTTATCAGGAGATCGGAGGGCTTGTAGGATATCAGCTCACGATGCTGGAGCAGCTGGTGAAAGAGCCTGCTTCGGTGGAAGAAAAATATGCATCTCCTCACCCGATCGACATTTCCCATGTCAATAGCGGTGTTCGGGAATTGGTCTACAGGGGGATTGAGAGGATGGCTGAGCTTGCTGAAATTTATGCGGTGGGCGGAGCAGCAGACCGGCTCCACCTTGAAGATGGAAGCGGGAAGGTGTTGCCCGCAGCAAGCCTGGTCTTTCACAAAAAAACTTTGCTTGGGTGGCTGGTCGATGATCTTTCCGCAAGGGAATACCTCTATTACAAAATATTTCATCAGCAACTGATTACTCCCTTAGCTCTTATGACGTCTTTAGAAAAGGGCAATCATGGCGAGATCCTTAAGATCCTGGAGGAAAATAATTGGTTTTTGCGCGGAAAGGAGAATTATCGATTGTTTTGCCAGCCCGTGGTCCCTACGATCGACAAAGAGGGAAAGTGGTGCACCAAAGGTGCCATGAACCTTTTGCTCAGGCCTGGAGGACACGGCGTGATATGGAAGCTCGCGGAAGAAGAAGGCGTGATGAAGTGGTTTTCCAGCCAAGGAAGGAACAAGGCCTTGGTCAGACAGATCAATAACCCGGTCGCAGGCGTTGACTACGGCCTTCTGGCCTTCACAGGTTACGGGCTTGCAAATGACAAGAAGTTTGGCTTTGCTTCGTGCGACCATAGGCGCGGTTCTGCCGAGGGGATGGACATCGTCATTCAAAAAACAGATGGGAAGGGCCATCACTATGTTGTGACGAACGTGGAATACTGTGACGAGAAGAGGTATAAAAAAATTGAGGAAGACCTTGGGTTTGATAAGCTCTATGCAAACACCAATATTTTGTTTGCAGACCTTTCTGCTGTTTTGAAAGCATTGCAAAAGTGCTTTATTCCAGGGATGATCATGAATATGAAACCTTGCATGTTTGAAAGCGAAGCAGGAGAAAAAAAAGAGCAAATGATCGGAAGGCTTGAGTCGACCATGCAGAATATCGCAGATTATCTGGGAGACACTTTTCAGGGCCTGCTATCAAAACAAGAGCTGACAAAACTATCCACTTTCATCACGTTCAACCGAAGAGAAAAGACGATCTCAACGATAAAAAAGCCTTACGTGAAGGGTGCCCCTCTTGCTGAAACACCGGAAGGGTGTATGCAAGACCTTTTGAATAATGCCTCTGAGCTCCTTGCGGAGTATTGCCATGTAAAAGCGCCAAGCGCAATGTTCTTCTATCACCCTTCGCTTGGTCCAATTTATGAGGTCATCGGACAAAAGATCAGAGGAGGAAGCATTGCAAGCGGAAGTTATCTGGATCTAGAGATCGCAGAACTTGATATGCAGGGCCTGGAGCTTGACGGAGCGCTTCTCATTACGGCGGCGGACCCTATGGGAAAAGTTGGCGTGGACGGAGTGCGGACTTATTCAGAAAATTCAGGAAAATGCTCTTTGAAGAATGTGCGCGTTCGCAATCTCGGTGTTGATGCTGCGCAGACAAAGTCCATTTGGAAAAAATCTCTTCTTCATAAAGAAGCATGTGAAATTGTGATCAAGGGGAATGGTGAGTTTTATGCGGAAGATGTCCTTTTAGAGGGCGGCATGCGCATCGATGTCGAAGACGGCTTCAAAGTGACTGCTTTTGAGAAGGATGGCAAAATCCATTTCAAACAAGAAAAAATCATATCCCCCTCTTGGTATTGGGAATATCGCGCAGGCCAAGACGGGAAAATTGTTTTACAGAAAAAGGAGTTATCATGAACGAGCAAACCCAAACAAGGATCAAGGACCTTCATGAGAGGATCACCCATATGCTGAGGTATCTTTGACATCGCTGGGAAAGAATCTCAGCTTGGTGTCTTAGAGGAGCAGATGGAGGAGGCGAGCTTTTGGGATGACAGCAACAATGCCCAGAAAGTGATCGCTCAGTCCAATCTATTAAAGAACTGGGTCGTCCCTTTTCGGGAAGCAGAGGCCCGTTTTAAAACAGTGTCCAGTTTGTTAGAAGATGAGACATCAGCGGATGATCCTGCTTTTTTAGCCGATCTATTGGAAGAGCTTGGAAAAATTGAGGCGGTCATAGAAGAGCTGGAAATCCGGAAGATGCTTTCTGGAGAGCTTGATAGCAAGAACTGCTACTTGAGCATCAATGCGGGCGCAGGCGGTACAGAAGCATGCGACTGGGCCATCATGCTCTCGAGGATGTACCAGAGGTGGGTCGCAAAAAGAGGTTGGAAGCTTGAGGTGATCGACACAGTCGAAGGAGAGGTCGTCGGCATTAAGAGCATCACCTTTAAAATTACCGGCCCCTTTGCCTATGGGTATTGCAAAGCTGAAAGGGGAGTTCACCGCCTTGTCCGAATATCCCCTTTTGACAGCAATGCAAAAAGGCATACAAGTTTTGCTTCGGTTGATGTAACTCCTGAGATCGAAGACGACATCGAGATCGATATCAAGCCAGAACAATTGCGTATCGACACGTTCCGCTCTTCCGGAGCGGGCGGGCAGCATGTAAACGTGACGGATTCTGCTGTCCGCATCACCCATATCCCCTCCGGGATCATGGTGTCCTGCCAAAGCGAGCGCAGCCAGGTGAGCAACCGGGAAACTTGCATGAAACTTCTGAGAGCCAAGCTCTATCAAAAAGAAGTAGCCGAAAGAGAGAGCAAGCTCCAGGAGATGTCGGGAGAAAAAAAAGAGATTGCGTGGGGAAGCCAAATCCGTAATTATGTGTTCCAACCATACACGCTTGTTAAAGATACTCGGACAAAATATGAGACGGGGAACATCGATGCGGTTATGGATGGCGAGCTTGATGATTTCATCAATGCATATCTGAAGGAATTTGGGTAATCATGATTGGAAGCGCAGACTACGATATTCGGTATACTGTTGCAGAGGATGCTGCATTTTTAGACAAATGGTTGAGCATTCCTGGAATGCTCGAGCTTTTCCCGGCTTCCAATGAGAAAGAAAAAGAGATCATGCTCAGGTTCTGGATGGGCTTTGTGCGCTTTCGCTGCAGTCTGACCGCGACATTTCAGAACAAGCCCTGTGGAATTGGGACCCTTTTCCTGATGCCCTATCGAAAAGTTGCCCACTTGAGCATGCTCTATCTCGTCGTTGACCCGGAATTCCAACAAAAAGGGATTGGGGGTTCGCTCCTAAAAAACCTCAAGCACCTGGCAAAAAATTATTTTCGACTCGAACACCTCCAGATGGAACTGTTCGAGGGCAATGAGATGATGATCCGCCTTTTGTCCCACAATGGTTTTTCTCTTTTTATGCGCCAGGAGGGCTTTGTAAAGGAAAACGGGATCTATAAGGCGCGTCTTTTGTATAAAGCATATTTGTAGGTGGAAATTGAGCGTACCCATTACGACCCGGTTTACTGAAGAAGAAGACGGCGCCTATTTAAAAGAATGGCTGTTCCAGCCAAAAGTGCTGACCTATTTCCCCCTTTTTGACGAACGGGAAGTGGACGATGCCGTCAGAAATTGGATCTATTTTGCAAAGAACAGGGCGGGCCTTACCGCGCTCTTTGAAAATGAGCCCTGCGGCATGGTCGTCATCTACCCCAATTGCTATGAGAAGCTCTCCCACCAGTCGCTCATCTCCATCATCGTCGATGAAAAGCACCGCAACAAGGGGATCGGAGGGAGGCTTATCGAGGAGATCTCTACAATTGCTAAAAACGATTTTAACATGGAGCTCCTCCATCTCGAGGTCTATGAGGACAATCCTGCAAGAAGGCTCTATGAGAGACTGGGCTTTGAGGAATATGGGATCGATTCGGACTTTATGAAAGAAGACGGCAGGTATGTCGCAAAAATTTGCATGCAAAAATGGATATGACAGGCGGAGAGTATTTTAATCTTTCAGAAGTCTATTCTGAGCTAAACGAGAAATATTTTGAAAGGAAGCTGCCTCTTTCTATCATGTGGTTTGGGAGCAAGACAAGGAAGGCAAGGCGAAGAAGGATCCTTGGGGCATATGATGGAAGACAGAAGTTGATCCGAATTCATAGAATCCTGGATAATCCTTCTATTCCTAGATATTTTTTTGCATATGTCGTGTTCCATGAAATGCTCCATCATGTGTTCCCTCCCAAGAAAATATTTAGGAAGGGTTGGAAAATCCACCATGAAAAATTCAAAGACGCAGAGAAGAAATTTCAGGATTATGCGTTAGCAAAAAATTGGGAAAAAAATCACCGTAACCTCTTTTTTAATCAGTAAGGGTCATATGGCAGGTCATAGTAAATGGGCAAACATCAAACATCGAAAAGGTAAAGCGGATGCAGCGAAAGGGAAAGTATTTTCCCGCATCACAAAAGAAATCATCAGCGCAGTTAAACAGGGGGGCAGCGATCCCAAAACAAACGCTAAATTGCGCGTTGTCCTCCAAAAAGCAAGGATTGCGAACTTACCAAGTGATAACATTGAAAGGAACATTAAGAAAGCTTCGAGCGCCGATCAGGCCGACTACGTCGAGATGACCTATGAGCTCTACGGCCACGGAGGTGTTGGAATTATCGCTGAAGTGATGACGGACAACAAAAATAGGATTTCTTCTGATATGCGGATCGCGACAAATAAGAAAGGGGGAGTGATCGCAAACCCCGGAGCTGTCGCTTTTAACTTTGATCGAAAAGGGATCATTCAAGTGCCTAAAAAGGGGATC
>JASHWM010000119.1 GCA_030044075.1 Candidatus Rhabdochlamydia sp.
ATGAGAAAAATTGCCAATGCAAGGGGATTTGTAGATGATTTTACCAACTTTTTTTCTCACAACCCCATGTGGAACCCCATCGTTACATTTTTTGGGGGAGAGGCTCAGGAAAAAATTGCGACCTATGATTATGGTGCAATGGTCTGTCTCATTATCGGGATCATCCTCATGCTTGGAGGCGTTTTGTTGATCATCCTTCCGGGATTAAAAAAATAAAAAATCCAAATAGAAGTGCGCCCAGAGTGAAAAGGTCTTATAGGAAAGTTCCCAGCCCTTGCCTTTTACAACATGGGATGGGAACCATGGTATCGATTAGCTGTTTGCTATCGAATTCATCGTTTCTTTTCCAAATTTATAAAAAACCGAAAAAAAACCGATGGCCCGGGCTTTTCTGGCAGCTCCCCAAAACGATTGGGAGATGCTCTCAACGACCATCCCGCTTTGCCAGCGGGTAAGCGCTGTATTGGCTGGATGTCCGGCAAGGCTGCCGGCTGCCCCCGACATAAAAGCTGCCGTGTATTCGACTGCTTTATTGTCGCCAAAATGCTCCTTCATGACTAAGGACACTTTGTCAGCAGCGCTGAGGCCGCAGACAAAGGCAGTCTCCTGAACAGCGATGGCAAGGCCTTGTTTCACAGAGAACTTCCGAAGAGATTCTCTGATGCCCCAGCCCATCGTCTGGCCGTTGAAAACAGCCAAGATCGGCGCTGATACAGCGCCTACCACTGCGGAACTTGCAAGAGCAGATGGAAGGCCCGCCTCTTTGGACTCGCCTGCCATCTTTTTCTCAAGGAAGCTTTGCAAGACCATCTGCGTCCCAACGATGACGCCGACAGTTGGAGAAGCTTTTAAGCCTCCCATCACTGCTTCGTGCATTGTCATGCCTTGCGGTCTTAGCCCTTTTTGCAAAGCGCTCTTTGCTGCAAGGTCCCTAAAAACGGGGACGATGGCAAGAGATGCCGCAACCGGAGGGACAACATATGGTGTTATTTTGGGCCAAAACGCCCCTGTTTGCTGGCCATTTGAGGCAGCAGGCATATTTGAGGATGTCATAATTTTATCCTGTGTAAAAAATGTAAAAATAGGGATCCCAAGGCCCGGCTTTTTAGGGGCCGTTGAAGATCCAAAAATTAATAAATGGAAAAAGAAATTACATTTGATCCGCCCTTCGGCGGATGAGCAGGATAAAAATAATCAGGATGATGAGAAAACGTGGCAAAGGAAGAAAGACCGGTGCGTTCTTTTTTTGAAATGGGGAGTCCTTTTGCAAAGAGCTGCGCGCTCTAGCAACAAGAGAAGAAAAATGGTATGTTTTTGCGGGCAAAAAGCGCCCTGTCTGCTGACCGTCATGGGCAGCAGGTATGGTTGAGGATGTCATTTGCTTATCCTGCTAAAAAGTTAAAAAATGGCTTCAGGGCCTTTGTAGGGCCACAGAAAAATAAAAAAAATGAAAAAATAAGATGATGTTATTCCGCCCCTTGGCGGATAAGCAGGATAGAAATGAAGAGAATGTTTTGAAGCGCAAAAGCTTTTGGGATGCAGGAAAGTCCGGCATCCTTGACCCGAGCATAAGGAAACTGAGTTTTTAAGCTTTTTGTTTTCATGCCGCAAATTATAAAAATATTGGGATTATTTATCAACAGAAAATGACTATTATTAATACTAACAAGTTAGTAGAAGGGCTAATTATCTTAATCTCAGGGGAAAAGGACCCTCAAGTGCACAGGAAGCGCACTTGAGGGCTCTTGGTCATCAGTCATCAAATGAGGGGTACTTTTGGGCGATGTCGCTCCCTGTGAAGTTTGCGATCCATCCATCAGCATCGGTGAACAGTCGAATGGCAGTAAAATAGGGGTTGTCTCCCATATCAAACCAGTGGGTGTAGTAGGCTGGTATGCTGATCAAATCGCCTTTTTCACAAAGCATGAGGAACACCTGATCGTTTTTGTGGATGTAAAATAGCCCTGAGCCTTCCACAAAGAAGCGCACTTCGTCATTGGAGTGAGTATGCTCGTTTAGGAACTTCTTTCTAAACACCTCTTTTTTTGGGGTGTCGGGCTTTATTTTTGCAACGTCGATGGACTTGTATCCATTTTCCTGAACAAGACGGTCGACATCTTCTTTATATGCTTCGAGGATAGAATCCTGATCTGCGTCTTCAGGCAGTTCAGCGTTTGTCTGCCATCTTTCATAGCGTACGCCAATCGAATTGAGGGCTTTTGCAATATCCTGAAGATCGGAGCTTTCATAAAAGAGAACATCAGAATCTTTGTCTGAATACACTCGTAGCTTATCTGCATTAGATGCAAAAATAGCGCTGTGGATGAAAAAAATTGCGGCGACCAAACTCCACTTCTTTGTCATATTTTCCTCCTGTGAAAAGACAAATAAAAAAAACTAGCAAAACGAATGGGATTATGCAACGGCTTTTTAAAAAAAATTTAACATTTACCTAAAGTGGGCTTGCGTGGATTCTTATCGAAAAAAAACAGTCTAGAAAAGGGGATTTCCTTGGAAAAATTGCAGTTTGTCTATTTAGATTCAGTTGATCCTACCATCCGTTTCGAGCCTATCTTTTATCAAAATCGTATCGATCGAAATGGCCTGCGATATAGCCTATTTTCAAAAGCGGGTGTGCCGATCCCAGGTTATGAAGGCTCTCGTTGCATCATTGAGTGGGAGATGGCAAAAGCGCTCAAGAGGATCCAGATGAGGCTTTCAGAGAGGGGCCTATGTCTAAAAGTGTATGATGCGTACAGGCCCAATCAGGCCATGGAATTTTTTACAAAGTGGACACAGCTGCCAGACACCTTTCCTGCAAAAGCGTTTCATTATCCCAACGTTCACAAGAAAGACCTCCATGAGCTCTCCTATTTGAGCCGCACGAGCTCCCATCCCCGTGGCACCGCTGTTGATGTCACGATCTGCCCTCTACAAGATACGGGTGGAGTGATGCGGGAGGACTTTTTGGGCATCAGGGATCCAGAGAGCCTTGACATGGGGGTAGGGTATTTGTGCTTTGATGAGCGTTCGCACCACAGTTTTTCAGGCCTCAGTAAAAGCCAGCGCACAGCCCGGGAAGTCCTCCTTAATTCGATGCTGGAAGAAGGGTTCATTCCTTTGGAAACCGAGTTTTGGCATTACTATTTTATGCCAAAGAGAAATTCTTCCCATTACTTCAACTTTCCCATCCGAGATGACTACCCATGCCAGAATGGGGGCATTGACCAAAAGGTCCTCTATGACTTTTAGTTTTTGACAAATTGCTTAGAGTAGTTTCCTTTAAAGTAAGTCTCTAAGGAGTAATTGCTTAATTCTTAATTTCTCAGGTGTTTTATTTTAAATGGTTGTGTAGTAAGCTCAATAACAAATTTATTGGGGGGATTTATGTTTTTATTAGCTGCCGCATCACTTGCAACGGCTTCCCAGGAAGTGATCTTTGTGCCTCATTCAGAGACCAATTGGAATGTAGAGGAAAGGATGCAAGGGCAAGGGATCTTGATCAAGGATAAAGATGGCAACCAAATGGCCTCTTTGGATGAGCTCCAGCCGAGGGAATATCAGTTTGTTAAAGGCCCAAAAGGTGAAGAGCTCCTTGATCTGTCCGTTCTGACAGAAAAAGGAGAAGGGCAAGCAAAAGAGCTTGGTGAGAAGATAATAGGCTCTCTTGGAGAGGAAAGAAGCGCTGTCCTCCTCTCATCAGATTTGCTCCGCTGCAAGCAAACCACAAAGATAGTAGAAGAAGTATTACGATCTTCCGGCATCGATGTGACGGTCGAGTATGATGCAAGGTTCAGAGAGGGACAGCATGGCAGATTAAGCGGTATGAGGAAGAATGACGGGGAACTTTATGGCAAAGAGGTCCGTGGGTATAAACACCTTGACTATTACATTGCATATAAAAACCAATCACCTAGCGGAATGTACGAAAATGCAATGGACCCCCAGTATGGAGAAAACTTTGTCGCAGTGACAGCCCGCGTTCATGAGGCCGTCCTTCACTATTTGCACAAGCATGCAGGAAAGAAGATCGTTGTGGTCACCCATGGCGGTCCCATCAGGGGAATTTTTACCCATCTCACAAAAGATACAATGCCCTTTTCAGAGGAATATAAAAGTTCGCAGCTATATAACTGCAAAATGATGAAGGTAAATGGGTATGGAAGTGAAAGCGCCGAGATCACTCTTGAGTGATCTTTTTTTTAGCTTGCTGGTTCCCTTGCGATAGGATATTCTTCTTAAGGAAGCTTAACTTCAAAAGTTTGATTTCTTATGTCATTCCCGAATCGGACTCTAAGCAAAGAGCCATCGCTTTTAATTTTGCTCCTCCTCGTTTCTTTTGCATCCGTGTCAGCTGTTCTGTTTACACCGGCCTTGCCTGAGATCACCCAAAAATTGGGGATCTCAACTAAAGAAGCCCAGCTGACAATGAGCATATTCCTGGTTGGTTATGCGCTTGGGAACCTTCCCTGGGGCCCAGTTTCCAACAGATTTGGGAGGAAGCGTGCTGCCTTTTTCGGGATCCTCCTTGCGATCGTTGGCTCATTTCTAGTTGTCCTTGTCAATTTTTTCCAGTTTTTCTCGCTCTTTGTTTTTGGAAGGTTTCTTATGGCCCTTGGAAGCAGCGTAGGGATGAAGATCGCCTTTACTATCATCGGCGATGTATATCAAGGGGAGAAGGCAACAAAAAAAATCGCCCACCTGTCCCTTTCTTTTGCGATAGGGCCTGCTATTGCGATTGCTCTTGGAGGTTTTTTAACAAGCTACTATGGATGGGAAAGCTGCTTTTATTTTTTAACGGGCTACAGCATCCTCCTGCTCTTTTTGACCTCGCTTCTTCCGGAAACAGCCGAAAAGCTGGATAGACAGGCATTGAGTTTCTCAAAAGTAAGGGAGGGATATCGTAGAAAATTAAAAAATAGGATGCTCGTCACCTCGGCGCTTTTGATGGGATGCGTCACTTCTTTTGTCTATCTATTTGCTTCTGAAGCCCCATTCATCGGGATTGATGTGATCGGCCTGCAAGCAGACACATATGGCCTCTTAAACTTTATTCCTCCTGTCGGGATGATTGCCGGTTCCATGCTGTCGCATGCATTGGCCGGAAAAAAAGAGGCTCCTTACGCGATCATGCTCGGCATAGCTATCATGTTTTTTTCTTCTGCTGCAATGTTTCTTTTGTTCTTGCTAGGAAAAATCTCGGCCTGGTCCCTTTTTCTTCCGATGCCATTTGTGTACGTTGGGACATCGCTTGTTTTTTCAAACTCATCAGCGCTTGCAATGACCCATGCGAAAGACAAATCGAATGCATCGGCGATGATGAACTTTATTAATTTGAGCATCACTGTTATTGCGCTTTTTGTGATAGGGTCCATCCCTACAAGCGTTTTTACATTGCCCGTCATTTTTATGGTGATTGCCTTTCTCATGGTCTTTCTCAAAAATAGGCTCTCGCATCTTTTAGCCCAAAAGTCGTTGTAAAATATTTGCTTGTCCTGTATCTCGTGAGGATGATTTCTTATTTTTTTGAAGACAGTCCCATAACAGAAAAAAACTATGAAATATAAACTGCCAAGGCAGATCACTTCGCCAGAGATCGATAAAGTTCTTCGCAAGGAAGTGCGCAAACAAAATATCGAAGTGCTTCGGCTGACGAGGAAAAATCTTAAAGAGATAGCGGAGCTATCAGAAGTCATACAAAAATTCGGGCTGCCGGAGTATTTAGTATGCAAAAAACTCCCGTATGACCTGGGCTACGGGGTCTTTTTGCATCCCGGAGCAAGGCCGATGCCCAAAGACCAGGTCATCGGACCTTATGCTGGGGACACCTCGATCATTGCAGAAAAGATCAGGCCTGAGGGCTCATACGCTTTTACTCCTATCGAAAACATCCACCTAAACAAAAAAGAGCAGCAGTTTTTCGATAAAAAAAATAAATTCCACCCCAAGCGCTCATATACTTTTCAGATCGATGCATGGAAACATGGCAATTTCACCAGATTTATCAACCATTCCGAGAAACCAAATGTTGTCGCGCATCTTTTTTATGCTCCCTCCAACGCTTGCGGACTTGCCAAATCAGTGATCGAGGTGATCTATTTTGCCAAGAAGACGATCCGTCCAGGAGAGCAGCTCCTTGTTTCTTATGAAGACGAAGAGGACAGCTACTGGGGAGCTGTCAAGATCAAGCCATTTCCTATGACGCCGAAGACCTTTCAGCTCGATGCTTCTCTTCGTATCGTCGAAAGGTCATCTTAATTTTTTTAATTTCGATTTGTTTCATCAAAAAAGAGCAAAACCATTAGGATATCGACTCATTGATTTTTTTAATGGAGGACCTATGAAATTACTTGCCTTGCTTACTACTTTATCCACACCTTTTTTAGGAGCAGCCATGCAGACACAGATCGATGATTTGAAAAGCAGCGCCTTGGAGTCTCGAAAAAATGCCTATGCACCCTATTCGAAATATTATGTAGGCGCATCCCTTGTTACAAAATCGGGTAAGATCTTCAGTGGGTGCAATGTGGAAAATGCTTCTTTCGGACTTGGCAACTGCGCGGAAAGGACCGCTGTCTTCAAAGCGGTATCGGAAGGAGAAAATCAGATCGAACTGATTGTCGTCTCTACAAAAGATGGAGGAACTCCTTGCGGGGCCTGCAGACAGGTACTGAATGAATTCAATCCAAAAATGCGTGTGATCGCCATCGACGAGGAAGGACATGTCCACCATGATACGACGCTAGATAAGCTGCTTCCGCATGCTTTTGGGCCGGCAAATTTGGACTAGGCTATACAAGGACGTCCACAAGTTCATGTTTGGGGTTTTGCTTGATGCAGTATTGCTTGTCCCACTGGCTGGTGAACAGCGCCATCGGCCGATCTTGCTTGTCTTTGACAATGACGGACGTTGATGTCTTTGCAAAGGTTTTCATATCTCCCAGGATCCACGCGCTGCATTGAAAAGGGAGGAGCGTGAGGACCGTGTCGACGCCGTATTCGTCTTTCAGGCGGTATTGCATGACCTCGAACTGCAGTTTTCCAACGGCTGCGAAAATTAGGTCGCCTTCCTGCTCAAAGGAGCGGAGGATTTGGATGGCCCCTTCGTCAGAAAGCTGGACGATCCCCTTGTCGAAAGATTTTCTCTTGCTCACATCCTTAGGGTAGAGCCTGGCAAAAATCTCGGGCTGGAACTGGGGCAGAGGCTTAAAATTAAAACCTCCAGTAATGGAGAGGGTAT
>JASHWM010000120.1 GCA_030044075.1 Candidatus Rhabdochlamydia sp.
AGAGCCGACAGAGAGCGCCTGCTGTGCACGCATCATCAGTGCATCGACAAAACCCTTAAAAAATAAAAGTACAACGACAATCATATACATGATGCCGATCCTTTTCGGATCAACGCTTGTGAGCCACTCGTCCCAAAGGTATCTCCAGCGTTTAAGATAAGTAATGAGGGCGATGATTCCTATAGCGCCCAGCACCATTCCTACAACTGCGATATTTTGACTAGACTCGTGTACGAAAGCATCAAGAGTTAATTTGCCGTACATATCGATTTACTCTTTTTTTGGGTGCATAAATTTCATTAAGATCTGGTCGAACAACTTCTCATCTTGCAACTGATAGAGCTCTTCTTGGCTTTCCATGCTTGGCAGGGCCAATTTTTCATATTCTTCGTAGTTTAGGACTTTCTGGGACGCCTTTGCCGTTTCAACCCATTTCTCGTAGTCCTCTTCGGAAGAGGCCCTCGTGATAAAGTGCATCGCTGCAAACCCCTCCCCGCTTATATTGGCAGAAGAACCTCTAAAATCCCCCTCCTCATCTGCGATCAGATGGAGAATGGACTTCATCTTGGGCATTGCATAGATCTGTCCGCCAAGATGCGGGATCCAAAAAGAGTTCATCGGAGCATCGGCAGTGATCTCAAAACGGATCGGTGTTTCTGTCGGGATCTGCAAAAAGTTCATACTTGCAATTTTCTCTTCAGGGTAGATAAATAACCATCTCCATTGAAGGGCGACAACTTGTACCGTCTTGGTCTTTTTATCAGATTCAAGGGGTTTAAAAGGGTCTAGTTCATAGGTCTTGATATAAGTGATGACGCAGATGGCAAGGGTGATGACAAACGGGATCCCCCACCAAAAGAATTCAGCGACCTTATGGTCGACGAGGTCGGGGTCATATTTCTCATTCTTTTTCCCCGCCCGATACTTCCAAGAAAAGATAAATGTAAAAATATAGACCGGGATGATGACAAGCAGCATGATGACTTGGATGATCAAAAGGAGGTTGCGCTCTTCAAAGCCAACCCACCCTTTTGGAAAGAGCACAGAAATATAGTCGCGGAAATGATGGATCGTCCATGGCTGCATGAGCAAAATGATAAGAAGGATAAAAGCTGAAAATAGGAGCATGAACACGACAGGTCTTTTCGGCTTCAACGTCATTTTAACAACCCAATAATAATTTTTGTTACCCCGGCTATGATGCGGAATGTAACATAAATTTATCGAAGTTTGTCAACTTAAATTTTTGAAGCGATCAAAATGACCAACAGAGTGTTTTTTTTCAATCTTTTGAAGACTCACGCCTTTTTGGAATCTGCATCTTGCTAATTTTAAAAGCCTAAAATCTAATGGATTACAAAAAGCTTGGGTTTTGTTTGGTTTGAATTTGTGATTTGTTGAATAAGGTTTTGCAAATGAGCTTGAATCCCAGCCTCGACTTCTTTGGAGGTAGCATCAACAAAAACAAGCACGCGGCCTGAGATGGAAATATTACTTCTATAAGGTTTTCCATCTGTATAAGTCGCACTAGAGGCAATTCCATTTATTGAAGTATCAATTGTGACCAGCCAAGATTTCTGTTCCACATTTCTCTCAACAATTACAGTAGTCAAGAGATTAGGCGATAACGCCTCTCCTTCTAATGACGTTTTCCCGGTGATGACAACATCTGCCTTATCTTTTGCAACCGAAGTGATCATAGCATCTATATCAAAGTCTTTATTGCCAGAGAAATAGATGGAAACTGTTTTAACAGTTTTGTAATCAAAACCTCTGGAAGGATATGAAAAAGGGACGTCAAAGATCTCTTTTGCGCTGAGAACACTAAATAAACTAGTGCCAAAAATGATCAATCCCAAGAAGGGTCTGGTGGGATTCCCAATAATTCTACTTTTTTCCATGTGTCTACTACGGGTTGAATACAAGTTTTCCAAAATCCATGTTGAGTACAACATTGTCTCGCCTGCTTTGCAAGAATATAGATAGCTGCTTCTATTGCAACACGAGATGCCACAGAAGTCTTAAGTGCAGCACAACTAATTTCTAGTGATTTCTCAACTGTCCCAACACGTTCCAGGCACTCTTCGATAGAGATTACTTCTTCACCTAAAATCGGCCAATGTCCATTTTGATCAAATAGATTATTCTTTGACATATTAAGCTTGTTATTACAGCTTTTTGTTGCTAGCAAAGCGTTCAACTTTGCAAATTGAACATAACTGCTATCAGAAGGTCCTTCGATACATGTGACTAAGACAGCCTTATCAAACACTGAGCGTAGTTGCCTATGATCGTTTTCATCCCTTGTTAAAGATAATAGGAATTCGGCCCTTTCTATATAAGTTAAAGCATTCTCAAAATCTCCTTCAAACAAACATTGTTCTGATTGTTGCAAAAAATCATCTATTTGTATTTCTACTTCATTGCAGGGGATAGGATACATTGCCAATTCTTCATTAGAGTCCTCGCATGAAAAAATAAATGAGAACCTTGCCAATAAGAACACCAAAAATAGCTTTCTCACCATCAAAAGATCTCTAAAAAGAAATTAATAATAATATTTTCTTTTGCCAAAAAAAAAATGTCAATTTCAAAACTCTAGAACCCATAATTTTCTCCCTCATTGATCGAAATTATTCTAATGCCTAATATCCCCCACCTGTTGGATCCTGCAACAATTCCCCATCTGAACACATCAGAAAGGCATTACATTTGCTGCAGCACCCCATAAAAACAGGAAATTTATGAAAAAAATAATGTCTCAGATTGTGTTTTTTTTGCTGATTGGTATTTTCTTTCAAAACGGCCCCCTTTTTGCAGAGAGGTTATTACATCCTTCTACTTTCAAGGAAAATGCGATATTAATTTCCGGGAATGCAAACCATCCCCTAGCCCAAGAAATCGCCGAATATTTAGGAGTTCCCCTTGGAGAAGCGATCATCGATCGATTTAATGATGGGGAGATCAACATTCGGATCAAAGAGAACGTAAGGAACAAGGAAGTGTTCATCCTGCAGTCCACATGCCGAACAACTGACCAAAGCATCAATGACAACCTCATGGAGCTTTATTTGCTCATTCGGACAATGAAAAGGGCCTCTTCAGGAATGATCACAGCGGTCATCCCTTACTACGGCTATGCTCGCCAGGACCGAAAAACTTCTCCCCGTGTTCCGATTTCTGCAGCAGATGTCGCCATGTTGATCGAAGGGGCAGGTGTCGACCGTATCGTCACTGTCGACCTGCACTGCGGACAGATCCAAGGATTTTTCCGCGACGTTCCTGTCGACAACCTCTATGGAGCGGCCATGTTTGTTCCCTATTTTGCTGAAAAGCACTCTGACAACCTCGTTGTTGTCTCCCCTGATGCCGGCGGCGTCGAAAGGGCCAAACAATTCATTGAGAACTTGGCAAAGGAAGGCGTTGAAGCAAAGATGGCGCTGATCAGCAAACACCGCTCAAAACCGGGTGTCATCAACTCCATGAACTTGATCGGCGACGTCTCAGGAGCCGATACAATCCTCATCGACGATCTATGCGACACCGCTGGGACTTTGGTCCAAGCGGCCCAGCTCTTAAAAGAAAATGGCGCAAGGAAGGTCTTTGCTGCCATCACCCATCCGGTTTTTTCTGGAGCCGCCCTTGAAAGGATCCAAAATTCTCCTATTGATGAAATGTTGATTACGAACACCATCCCATTGACCGGGGAAGCCCCAAGAAATATCCGCTGCGTATCCATCGCACCTCTTATCGCAGAGACGATCAAAAGAATCCATGGAGGAGAATCTGTCTCAGACCTCTTTCAAAAAACTGACTGGAAGCCCAATCCTTGTGGTGCGACCCACATTCAAGAATAAACTAGGACAAGATTTTTCTTTATTTTGGGATGCGGAGATATGGTGAAAAGACCTGGATGAAAAAATAATAGAAGAGTATACTTATTGGCAAAAACGATCACCGGCAGAAATGCAAGCCTTAGGCATCCATCTGAACCGAACGTAACCCACTGTAACACAAAGACCTCTTGATAAGAGCTTGGGAAAAACAGGTCTTTTGAAGCAGTTGCGCAATCTCCAAATCCCTAAAATTTTCTTTCGGCGACATTTATTTAAAGGAATTATTTATGGCTGTCCAAAATTGGAATAATGTTGCACTTGAATTATTAACTAACATCTTTTCATTTGTTCTTACGACCTCCAATCAACCTACTGAAAAAGAATTCTTAGCGCAGATGGTTAGGATCAGTCATGTATGTATTCGATGGAGAGGCGCCCTGATTAATGATGGCTTTACCAAAAGGTTATGCGAAAATCACCAGTATGCTCTTTCTACTGACCCAATTCCCATAAAACCTCTTTTTATCCTTGTCCGCTATGTTAGAGGCCTTGAGAAACCTTCGCATGGCAATTTCTTGCAATATCTCGCTAAAGGCCCAACCATACCTAAAGGGGAAATGGTCCCGAAAAGAGATGATGTTGATTTCCGCTATGAACCCAATATGGCAAAAATTAAAGAGAGGACTGTACCTTTGAGTATAGGAGCTACCATTGCACAAATCGAACAAGAAAAGGGAGAGATCAGACTTGAGGAGTTATTGGAATTGTTCGATGAAGCATTTACAGAAAATGGAGTGCAAGTCGAGTTTTACGCTGAAGGTATAAATATTAAGAAAGTGTTTCATCGTGACTATCTTCGAGAATCAGGTAACCCTGTTTTTACAGACATCGTTCGTAATGGAGTGACCGTGCGATCAATGAGAAACTGGATAGAAGATTTAAATAATTTTATTGCTTCAAGAGACCTGAGCATGCGCTACGCCCCTTATATCGATCCACACGGTTCACTTGAAATGACCAAGAAGCTTCTTGTTGGTATTCAAGTTGACGATGAGTTTTACAACGATTTAAGAGATTATGTAAAAGGGATTATTGTTTACATGAAAAATCCTCAACTTCCATTAGAAAATAAGCGCCGTTTTTTTTCCAACTTATCAGAAGTTGAGAAAAAGGATCCTAAAAGGCCTAATGAAAAAATTCCTAAGCTACTTTTTGTCTATACCTTGATGAAAGAAATTGTTGAAGCAAGAGATCCCATCCTCTCGTTTCTCGCAACATCCATAGAACGATTCAAAGAGCAAAAAGTAGTAGACGCTAACTTAAGCACAGTTCCCAGAACATTCCTTTCTATGACAAGGTCTGAGTTTGGCGATGAATGGGGCTTATGCAGGCTCGATTATGAAGAAAAAAGAACATTACTTCCTACTGTTCCCCAACATCTTATTGAGTTCAAAGACTCGATTAATACAAGAATGCGCCGAGGATTCTCCCCTTTAAAGATTATCAACTTTGTAAGAAGTGAATTTGACAAAACCTCAAGGGAAACAAAAAAGGCTGTTTTTGATGCTGTTACTACAATGCAAACAAATGGGCTTATAACGAAAGAAGAAAAAAAGGAAATGATATTGATTCGAAGAGTAGAAAATGAAGGAATAAATGTATTTTCTAGAGAATTT
Source organism: Candidatus Rhabdochlamydia sp. (assembly GCA_030044075.1). Lineage (GTDB taxonomy): Bacteria > Chlamydiota > Chlamydiia > Chlamydiales > Rhabdochlamydiaceae > JABEVM01. The sequence continues at coordinate 5,513 of JASHWM010000120.1, forward strand.
ACCAATATAGGTTTTGCAAAGCTTCTCGAGCTTTACGAATACCTTATAAATACTTTTCCAATACAAAGAGAGGCGCCTCAAACACCTCAGCTAGAAGGCCCTGGTGATGATGCAGAAAATCCCCAAGGGATCTTATTCAAAGATCAAATGCATAGAGAAATTGAAACATGGTAGCATTCATCCTGCGCTTAGGATCATGCCTTCCATGAGCTCCATTTAGGATCCTGAAAAAAAGGACCCCTGGAATCTCTTCTAGGAGAAATCGGACATGAGAAGTGCCAATTCGCACCGCCTCTCAAATCTTTATCTAGATCAAAATCCCGACCTGACCTGTACACCCATCACTAAAATAACTGTTTAATACACTCAGACTGCAAATAATTTAACAAATACACTGACAAATCTAAGGTTTTTATAAAAAAATACATTTTTTATTGTATTTTTAATGATTTTAATTAGGTTTATTTATTATTCTCCATCTAATTGAGAGGAATGGATGAGTATTAAAAATTTATTTGGCCCAAAAGTTAATGGTTCTCAGGACATTAAGTGGCATTCTTCAGCTCAGAAGGTGCAAAAGGAACTTCAGGTTCTTCAAGAACACTCTTTCCAGGCCCCCCAAACTCCACTTGTGAACTATGCTTTTAAGGAATTTTCCAAAGCTCCCCAATTTACAGATCAGGTCAAACTTCAAGTTATCGAAGCTGCATATGCCGAGATCGATGCGGAAGGGAACTTTCAGTTAAGAAATTTTTCTCTCCAGGGGTTAAGCATTTCCGAACTTGTTTTGCTTTACACGATCATTGATAGATATCAAAAAGAGCCTACAGCTGTAGGAAGAAAGGTCTTGCTCGCTCATTTATTCCTTATCGAAAAAAAGGTTCGGGTTCTCGCCGAATCTTTTCGTGATAAAATTGAAACGAGCGTTAATGAAATAAACGATGAGAGTGCAAGAAAATTACGATATAAAGCTTTGTCCCTACCGAATATACAAAATAATTCCATGGCTGGGTCCGGTTTCCAACGATTAGACGAAACTCTATCTCTCCGAATCTTTGAATACCTCACTCCTGAAGAACAGGCGGTCGCCAAGAGAGTCTGCAAATACTGGAACATTATGTTGAATGGCACTTACTTTGCTGGAAAGTGCATGAAAAGATTCCAAAATAATGAGACCGTTAGATCTGGTTTTTTCTCTTCTTCCATGATAACCAGGATATTTGCTTCCGAGATACCCGCCCTGCCCGTTAAGGTAAAAATGGAAATTGTGTATGGGCTTTATACAAAATCTCTGCAAATGCTATCGATCCCAAGGAAAGAGGAACACCCTCAGGTCTTACCTATAAAAGATATGAAAGATCAGGATGAGCGGTATCGGGCATCGGTCTTTGTTCAATTCGTTTTGAGCTTGCCAGATGGGGTTATTCCTTTGCAATCGATCCAGTTCTTGAAAGAAGCCCCCGATCTTACGACCCTCATTAATCGCGCTGCTGAAGTAAGAAGGATGCTTGCTACACTCCCTTCCGTTCGCACCCTTGCAGTTTTATCCTTGTCTAAATCGAATATTCGGCAAAATGTGACTGTTTTGCCTCAAGCGATCAAGTTTTTTACTTCTCTTAGGGTCCTTGAAATCGAAGGGAATGATCTTCCTGCTTTGCCAAGAGAACTCTCTTCCCTTGCGAATCTGCAAATGCTCAAACTTAGAAAAAACCATATTCCAACGCTTCCTCAAGGATTCGGGAACCTTGTGAACTTGAAGGTTTTAGATCTTTCAGATAATCAAATGCATGTTCTGCCAGATGATTTTACGAACCTGGAGAAGCTGGAAAACCTCAATCTTGGCCAAAACAAACTTTCTGCTCTGCCTAAGGGATTTGAAAAGCTCGGATGCCTTAAGGTCTTGGACCTTAATCATAATGAATTTCCAGAAATCCCGCGGTGCCTTGCCTTGTTTGAAAACCTGATGCGACTTGACTTACATCACAATCCATTTCAAATTTCGAAAAAAGAGCTTGAGGCTTCATTTCCGAATTTTTCAAAGGTTCCAGTCCAGCATATTCATTATGAACAGGTCTCTGACAACTCTACCACATCTTGTCTCTGATGCGAAGATGCCCTCAAATGAAAAAATTTTCCCCATTATCGGGATAGGACCATTCAAAATGAAGATGGAAAGACTCTTCCATTTCTACATGATCTTTAAGTGTTCCTTAAGAATTTTTAATTGAGCAAAACGAAGATCTTTCCTATCATCCCCCATGCTAGAAATTTCACCTGAACAATTCCTTTACGGAGAACACTATGGTACCTGCACTTTCCCGAGCCATTCCCAAAGAAATATACAATGCAAAAAACTTAGAGGTCTCAACATTTTCAAAAGTCGGCGCTGCAGCCGTCACCCTGGCGACCCTTGCTGGCACTTGCCTGACCGAAGAGCAAAAGAAAGAAGCCGCGCAAGCCTGGGTTTCTCTGCAAAAAGCATTCATTGATCCTCATCACGTCACCGACCAGGATCTTTTGGACACCACTTTGCAAAGTTATAAAGGCATTCGGAACGTAGTGCAGTCCTCTCCTGCTTTCTATGGCATTTACCAGTTGATCCATAAAAGCGGCCTTCCTTTCCACCACCATGTTGCCCAATCAGCGATCCGAGGGATCAACGGCACTTTAAAATCCGCTCCAATTTTAGGGATATTCTATGCTGCCGCATCATTTGCAATCCCCAAGTTTCAAGAAGACTATGAAGCAAAAGGGATGTCAAAGAAAGATGCACTTTCGAAGGCCCAAGCAAAAACTTTTATCTTAGGAGGGCCAATAGAATTTGCATTAGAGGCTATCGCAAGCGGGGTGAAATTCGGACCAAAAACCCTTGGGGTTACCTTTTTGGCCACTTCGCTTCTAGCTGGGCGGATCACTCCTGGCGCCTTAGTAAAATCCCCTTTTACAGGGCAAATTTCTACAGGTGCAGTCCCTATTCCATTAAGCAGGCTTTCTTTAGGTCTTGGAACGCTAGGGACCTTGTTTCTAACAGGGCGTCTTATAACAGGAGCATTAACTCAATTTCGAGCAGCTGGCGACACCACAAACGATCCAGTCCAAGAACTCCAAGACTATGTGATTACCTCTGTTGGAACGACTTTAACACAACATCCAGCAAATGCTGTTCTGCAAACGATGACCAAGGTCAATGGTTGGACAGGTCTTAAAAATTACTTATTTACGGGAACTACTTCTGGAATAGGAAGTTCAAAAATTGCCGCGGCCCAATTTGGAGCAACCCTTTTTCAAAGATTTGTCTATACAGGTCTATGGAACAAACTAAGCCATCAAAAAGAAGAAACCCCCACTTGGGCAGTCGCAACTAAGATGACTCATCCCACTACATCCGCCTGATCCTTTAACGCTCCCTCTTCTAATCAGAGAGGGAGCTTGAAATGATCAATGTACCAACGGTTAAAATCGCTTCTTTTTTTTCTAAGAAGGCGCAGGCCCCAATAAAGATCTAAAAAATCTAGCCAATAATTTTACCTTTTCAGCGTTGATAAAAAATCAAAGAAGGAGAGACCAATTCCTACCAATTCGCGGATCCCATGCAGGTTCAAAATCGCCTGCTTTCAAAGTTAGCTATTTACGATAAATAAAATTTTACTAGACTTGTATCCTAAAAATGGGATATTTGTTGGTATGAAAAAACAAGTAAAATCTCTATACTGGTTAGGTAACTCTTTGAAAAACCTCAAAGAAATGCCCGAGGATGTACAAGATGCATTTGGTTATGCTTTGCATCTCGCCCAAGTGGGTGAAAAACACCGTGCGGCAAAACCATTAAAAGGTTTCACGGGCGCCGGCGTTCTTGAAGTAGTAGAAGATTTTGAAGGTAATGCATATCGGGCTGTTTACACAGTGCGCTTAAAGGATGCAGTATTTGTATTACATATATTTCAAAAAAAATCTAAAAGCGGGATAGCTACCACTAAACAAGACATGGACCTTATAGAAAATAGACTAAAACAGGCTGAAGAAATGCATAAAAAGATAGGATAAAAGCCATGCAAGATTATGTAAAAAGCAGCGGCAATGTATTTGCCGATTTAGGACTTCCTGATGCAGAGGAAAGGCTTGCAAAAGCAGAGCTTGCAAGGAAAATTGAACACGTCATCAAAAAAAAAAGGCTTACCCAAGAACAAGCAGCAAAAATTCTTAGTGTAAGTCAACCTAAAATATCAGCATTGCTCAATGGAAAACTTGCAGGGTTTAGTATGGATCGTTTGCTTAAATTTCTGATGGCGCTCGACCAAGATATAGAAATACGAGTAAAAGCTAAACCTCTCCGAGTGAGACGTAAAGGACGTACAAAAGTTCTTTCCTAAAGTTATGTTAAGATTAATCCCTAATGAACAAGTAATTGAAAAAGCTAAAGAAGCCTGCAAGAACAGTTCGCACGCTATTAAACAAATAGCCCTGTATCTTATCTAGACCATTCGAACATCGCACCCCTTGCACTCTTAGAAGAGTACAAGGGTACGAATTGGTCACTACTTCGGACAAAGGAGGGACCAATTCGTACTATTTCTCAGGTCCACATGCAAGTCAAGATCCCTTACCATCAGGCTTTTTCAATTTATAAAGCATTAGCTTCTAGAATAAAGAAATTAAAAGCACTTGGGCTATCAAATCAAAATATAGCCATTAAGCTTAGGATTAACAGAAAGACTGTAGAAAAAGGACTAAAAACAACTGATTGCTAAATTTCTCGAGCAATTACCCCTTTAACTTCACCGACAACTCTGAAATCACCAGAGGCTAAAAATGGCGGGTATTCCGCATTCAAAGAAATGAGAATTATAGAATTTACATCTTTTTGGATTTTTTTGATTAAAGCTTCTCCATTATTAACACATACTGCCAATATGCCATTTTCGATATTTTCGGTTCTCTTGCCTATTACTAAGTCTCCTTCTTTGATTCTAGGAGCCATAGAATTTCCTTTTGCTTTTACAAGAAAAGCTTCAAATGAGGGAAAAGATAGCAATCGAGCGGCAATTGGAATTCTATCAACTGGATGATTATCTAAAAGCGCACCATTATTTCCACATTGTGCTAGGCCATATAAATTAAGCCATGCAATTTCCTTTTCAGGGATTTGATCTAAGACTTTATAATCTCGGGGATTATATGGATTTCTTTTGAGAAATCCTTTTTTCTCGAGCTGGGCAAGATGTCGTACAACACCGCTAGTAGAAGAAATGCCTAACAACTGCTGCATTTCTCGAATTGTAAGAAGTCTATCAGAATTCTCCGTAAGCAACTCTAGGAGTTGCTCTTGTATATGATGAAGTTGCTTTGTCATAATGTCAATATATTCGCATGTTCAAGTTAAACAGTCAAAGAAACAAAAAAGAGAACGCGGATCATAGTTCACAAATTTGATGCTTGCTAAAAATAATTTTTCAAGATACAGTAAACTTTTTATTAAGCAAACCGGAGAACATAATGGCCAACCCTAAAGACCCTCATTCTAGCAAAAACAACTCCACCTTATCAGACAACATAGAAGTAGAACATCATCACACCTTTGAATCGCTAAAACAAGAAAAAGAAGGAATGGAATTCTGGAGTGCTAGAAGGCTTGCTAAAGCTCTCGACTACTCCGAATATAGACATTTCTTGCCTGTAATTGAAAAAGCAAAAGAAGCCTGTAAGAACAGCTCTCACGCTATTAAAGATCATTTCGAGGATATCCTCGAAATGATCAAAATCGGCAAAGGAGGGAATAGACAAGCTAACGACATAAAACTTTCTCGCTATGCCTGCTATCTTATCGTTCAGAACGGGGATCCAAGCAAACCTGTTATAGCTAACGGACAAACCTACTTTGCTATTCAAACTCGCCGCCAGGAACTGGCTGAAAACCAAGCTTTTCAACAGCTCAAAGAAGACGAAAAACGACTTTTCCTAAGGAATGAACTGCGTGAACATAACAAGCAGCTCGTAGAAACAGCCCAGCATGCTGGCGTTGAAACTCCCTTAGATTTCGCCGTATTTCAAAATCATGGCTATAAAGGCCTCTACGGGGGTTTAGATGCACAAGACATCCACCAGCGTAAGGGATTAGAAAAAAAGCAAAAGATATTAGACCACATGGGAAGCACAGAGCTTGCAGCTAACTTGTTTAGAGCAACACAAACAGAAGAAAAACTTCGAAGGGAAAAGGTCAAAGGAAAAACAAAAGCAAATCAAATACATTTTGAAGTAGGCAGCAAAGTACGTCAAACCATCCAAGAACTGGGCGGTACAATGCCTGAAGATTTACCTACTGTTGAAAAATCTATAAGATTATTAGAAAAAGAAACAAATAAAAAGTCTATTGAACAAAAGGATTCGTTATGAAAAAAGCACAAAAAAACGGGTATAATTATGAGAAAAAAATGTCAGAAAAGAGAGGTGTTCATATAGGGGGAGCCTGGACGTCCTGATTACAAAAGAGGAAATACTCTTGGAGAAGTTAAAGCAACAGCTCAGCCAGTAGACAAAGGCACGCTAAAAAAAACACTCAGTAAAAAAATAAAGGAAGTAGAAAGTAAAAGTGGTTTTACTAAGCCAGCTAAGCAATTTGCTAAAAAAGAAAAAATGGCATTAAGAGAAAAAGGGAAACTTATTACATAGAGGTAAGTAATTACCCTAATCTTAAAATAAAAAACCCTAGTTTATTAGACTAGGGTTAGCGTTCGGACGAAGGAGGGACCAATTCGTACCATTTCCGAGATCCAACTTAAAGTCAAAACCCCCTCCCATCAACCCTACCAATCTACCAAACCATGTCTCCTATAATTAATAAACTGAAGATTCTTGGCTTTACTAATGAAGAAATTGCTAAAAGGCTAAAAATTAATAGAAAAACAGTGTCAAAAAGGATTATAAGGAAAAATATCGTGAGTTTTTAACTATTAATCGAGTAATCTAAGCGCTGTTTGCGGATATACGTATGATTTTTAGAAGATCAAAAATAAGGAAAAATCATGACTCTTAGTGAAAAAGAGATGAGATTTCAAGAGGAAAACATCCCAGAACTTGCTGATGCAGCATTTAAAAAGGCATACTGGGAAGCACTAGCATCTGGTAATACAGTGCTTACATCTGAAAATGGAAGTCTTGTTGAAGTGTATCCGGATGGAACCAGAAAATTTATTAAAAAACTACCACCATCAACTCCTGTGACTTATGGCCAGAAATTGGAAATCTCATGAACAAAGAGACACCGCGTCTTCGGATGTTTGCTGGTCCCAATGGATCAGGTAAAAGCACACTCAAATCTATAATCCCTGCTGAACTTCTCGGAATTTATGTCAATCCAGACGAGATAGAGAAAGAAATCCGTGAACAGGGTTTTCTCAGTCTTCAGACATTTGGAATAATGACTGACAAACAAGAATTGTTAGAGTTTTTTTCCAAATCCTCTCTCATAAAAAAAAATGAAGCCTTAGATGACTTGCATAACTTGCATTTTACCAACGGAAAACTTAGTTTCCGGGATATAAAGCCCAACCCTTACTTTCCTTCAGCAATATCAGATTTTATCTACAATAAACTTATTACATCAGGAAAATCTTTTGCTTTTGAAACGGTAATGTCATTTCCAGGCAAGATAGATCTCCTTCAAAAAGCCCAAGCCAAAGGCTATCGCACCTATCTTTATTACATTGCTACCGAAGATCCTGAAATCAATATTTCTCGTGTCCACTATCGAGTAAAGATGGGAGGCCACTCAGTACCAGAAGATAAGATTGTAAGTCGCTATAAGAGATCCCTTGATTTATTAAAACATGTCGTTCGGTTTACACATCGGGCTTATATTTTTGATAACTCAACACACGAACGCATCTGGCTAGCAGAAATCACAAATGGCAAGATCCTCGAAATGAAAACAGAACGGATGCCGGCGTGGTTTAAAGAAGCCTTATGGGATAAATTTAGTGCTGAAGCGAACTAATGTTACTGACATACTGTTGAATCTAAAGCAAATGACTAAATTAGCAACAACAGGCCAAATGTTGAAGCAAGTCCCCACCCAAAGAATGGATCGAATATAGACTCGACAATCTATGCGAAACTTTGAAACAAAACACGAAGACATCCGCTTTGGCATTAAAAGATCTTTTGGGAACGATCGAAATGGAACCTGTGCCTGGAGAATGTATTGTTGAATGCGGAAGACTGATTCAAAACAGAGCTTACTACATGGCTTAAAGCGAGATCGATACCCTTAGTCTCCTGGAGGAGACCAAGGGTTCGAATTCGTTGCGTTGTCGGACGAAGGGGGGACCAATTCGTATCATTTCTCAATTCAAGATATGGGTCAAAATTCCCTGCCATCAAAACCTGCCAGTCTATCTGATTCTTGCTCCAACAATAAAACGGCTAAAGGCTTTGGGAATATCAAATGAAGCCATAGCTATTAAGCTCAAAATTAATAGAAAAACCGTATGGAAAGGATTAGCTGGAAAACTAGATGATTTGTTGACAACCTAAAACTTCATGTTAAATGCAGTATTATGATAACCTTGAGCTAGTTCATATAAATTTTCTACGGAAATCAAAGCCTCTACCATGGACAAAAAAATAGTTATGATTGCGGGACCAAATGGTGCTGGTAAAACAACTACAGCTTTGGAAACTTTGCCTGGATTAAAAGTATATGAATTCCTTAATGCGGATGCAATTGCAAAAGGCCTAGCTCCTCTTCATCCTGAAAGCGTACCTTTAGCAGCTAGCAAACTCATGATAAAAAGATTTCGAGAATTACTAAATCTAAATAAAAGCTTCGCCTTTGAAACAACTGCTTCTGGAAAAAACTATGTAAAACATCTTGAAGAAGCTCGAAAGAAGAACTATGAGATATCTCTTATGTTTCTATGGCTTCCTAGCCCTGAATTTGCTATTAAACGCGTTGCCGAAAGAGTAAAACAGGGAGGCCATAATATTCCCGAAAAGACCATTAAAAACCGGTATTTTTTAGGCATTAAAAACCTCTTTAATCATTATTTAATTCTAGCCGATACAGTTATTATCCTAGATAACTCTTCAGAATCACAAAAGATAATCGCTAGAAAAAATTCTCATAATATAATACAAATCGAAGAAGTAAGCATTTGGAAAAAAATGCAGGAGTTAGCAGATGTCCAAATCCGATAAACCTGATATCACTGAACTGTTATTAAAAGGACACAAACGTGGTATTAAGAAAGCCATTGATATCGCTAGCCGCACAAGAACATCCTTAATCATTCAGAAAGACGATAAAATCGTTGCTGTAAAACCCAAATACAAATATGTACGAGTGCCTATAAAAAGTTCAAAAAAGAAGTCATCCATTACTAGACGAAAAATTAAATCAAGAAAATAGCAATTTTATGCGATGGCGGGGATATAAATGCTAAATATATCCCGGAGGAACTTTCAAAAATCATTCAGAATCCAGATGAAATCCCGATAGAAATTAGAACATTTCCTATGAGTTTTGATTTTTCTCCGTATCTTGGCAATTCTTGCTTTGAATCCCCTCCACGGGATCCTGTTACATTCTCATTAAATGAGGATGGAAATCTTATGGTACAAGTAAAAATAAACCTTTTGACAGATGTCATTTACTGTCTAATGGTCGAATTTTATTTCCTTCTTGGGGATTAGAATTTGAAAAGCGAGAAGATGGTATTTACCCTAATCTTAAAATAAAAAACCCTAGTTTATTAGACTAGGGTTAGCGTTCGGACGCAGCAGCAACCAATTCGAACCTTTTCCGAGATCTCAATACAGTCGAAGATCCCCTGCGAACAGACAATGACCGTTTATCAAGCCTTAGGTCCAAAAATAAAAGAGCTAAAGGCTCTAGGTTTCTCAAATGAAGAAATAGCAGTCAGACTAAAAATCAATAGAAAAACTGTCGGAAAGGGACTAATTTTTCGAAACGAAATAGTATAAAAAGTTAAATGAAGATCAGAAAAACCAGTCAAGGTGCTCTATACAGAATTTTTTTAACTCTGGGAGAAAGGTCTCATAAAGATACGGGGTCGCCATGGACTCAATGTAATTGCAACTCGGATCTTCTTCTGTAATAACACCTTCAAGAGACTTGCGAAGAACGCCATTCTCATAGATAAATCTCCAGAATCCTGCTCCTGAACCCCCGGCAATACTCTCTGCGCTAGTGTTGGGGATAAGCCAATATTGAATGCCAGCTTCCTCATCAAATTTCAGGGTTTCTCCTCCTCCAAAGGCTACAAAAGTGTTAATGAGCCCATCTGGCCGGGTTTTACCAGCGCCTTTATAGAATGCGGAAAATACTTGCTGGTTGAATAAACCTAATTCTTGATTTCCATCCAAGTCATAAAACAAGGAATTGTCTATCAATTCATGACGGGGAAGACACTCGTTAATCCCAAGGGCAATAAATGCAATATCTGGTCGATATCCTTCGTTTGTTGTAGAATGAAAGTGCTCTATGGACGCAATAAGATAGATGAAGTGGAAAGTAACCGAACATGCG
>JASHWM010000121.1 GCA_030044075.1 Candidatus Rhabdochlamydia sp.
GTACTTTTCCCATAATTCAGGATAACCCTTTTGGAAAGCCAGATCCATTTCTTTTCGAAAAGAAAGTGTCTTCTTCTTCGAATGAAACCATGGATCAGAGCCCTCAGCTGACGGTGAAGGGTAAAGCCCAAGGCTAGTTTGTCTGTGAGATTCAAAATTTTGCATAAAATGCTCTAGGTAGCTGTCATCTTCTCCTAAAAAATCAAGAAGTCTAATAAGAACCTCACGGGGATTCCGGAGCAGGTCTTCATAGTACACGAGACATCGGTCTTCTTCCCTCCAGGAATCGAACATCGAAAGGTTGTCAAAGAAGTAACCGCTCTGGCCCAGAAGAGCGTCGATCGTATGATCGTATCCAAGATGACTGACGAAACACTCTTTAGGATTCCGGACAAGCAAGATAAGCTTCGTTCCAAGGCTGTCCTTAGGATTGACTTTTGGGTATCTCATCATTATCTCATGGCACATAATGATGACAGGCCTTGTGAAATCAACTCCGAGGTCGGCCTTGACATGGATAGGGTTCCGAAACTTATTTAAGGAATGATTAATGGGAAAACAATTCAGATCGATTTCATAATCCATCAAACGGAGCGTAGGCCTTTTTGTCAGATATTCGAGGCAGTATCTGACCCATGTATTCCCGCTGTGCGGATACGACACTAGAAAAACAGCCTCGTTAAATGTACCACCAGTGGCATCAACATGGTAGTACTTTGGCAAATTGCCCGAGCAATACTGTCCTATCGCGAGGAACAAAAAAATTAAACTCTTCCTCACCCTCCTCCGCCAACAGGAATTGAAAAGAAAAGGAGAAGGGACTCTTCTCCGGGGTTTCTAAATCCCATGCTCCCGTTGGAGATATGATACCCCTGCACGCCGATCCTCATATTGTTTGTGAACACATAGGCAAGCTCGAGCGAGGAGCGGAACTCAAGCTCATATCCAAGGTCTTTCCCGCTTCCTTTGAAGTAGACGCCCCCTGCAAAGCTTGGAGTGAAAACCACATGCTTCCCACAAAAAAGGTCATAGTCAAAGCCTGAATAGATATATAAAGACCCGTGCACAGTTGCCAAGACGCCGCTGACAGAGTGCACTACCCCATAAACAGGGAAAGGCCATTTGTATTCTGCGGAGAACTGGACTGCATGTGTGCTCCGATGAAAATCAAAAAGACCGACTCCGACTTGCAACAATGCCGGGGGTTTTTCAGAGCTCTTTTCTTCAGCAGCCGCGGCTGCGCATGCGAGCAAACAGATCCATCCAAAACGTTTCAAGGGCTGCCTCAATTATGATTTGAAGAAAGACTAAAAAATTACCGCATTCTTTCCAAGAAGAACTCAAAGGTCGAAAAAAATGATCGGCTAATTTTCCATTTCTTGGACAGGCAGGCGTGCCTGCATCCTTGCGTGCACAGCTCTTGCATAGAGCAGAAGGCCGATATAAGAAATAAAAGGCAATAAGAAGGAGAGGCGCAGTCCAAAGCGGTCTGCAAGGATGCCTTGGAGCAAGGGAAGGAGGGCCCCTCCCAAGGAGGCCGTGGACAAAAAGCCGATCACTTTAGAAGGAGGGCATTTTTCTTCCTTGACCCCAATTGCAAATATCAGGGGATATAGCACAGAGTTGCAAAGTCCCAGGATCACTGCGGCCGCGATCACCATATTTCCACTCTGCCAGATTGCAAGAGAAAATACGACCATCGCAATAAAAGAGTTCACACCAAGCACAACAGGTAAGGAAGCTTTGTTTAAAATGCGCCCTCCACCAAAACGGCCGATAACAAAGCCCAGATGATAAAGGGAAAAATAAATCATTGCCGTCGATAAAGAGAGCGACGCCCCTTCCTCCGATGTTAAAAATTTAAGGAGAAGGCTGTCCAGTGAAACTTCGACCCCCATGTACAAGAACATTGCAAAAAAGCTCATGACAACACTTCTTGTAAAGGGAGGAAAAATCTCCTTAAGGGAGAGGCTTGGTCCTTTTGTATCGCTTGCTCCGAGTGATCTGATCGCATAAATGGCAAGGCTCAAAGCGATCCAAAAGAAAAAGAAGGACAAATAGGAAAAAGTCACGACCTTCTCGTTGCTAAAAAAACTGGAGCTGAACAGGAACCAAAAAATTCCAGGGCAAAGCAGCGCCCCGATGGAATAAAACGCCTGTGTGACGCTGAGCCTTCCCGATTCGGTCTTTTTCGGGCCGAAAACAACCGCAAAAGAAGATCCGGCTACAAGGAGGAACTTCACCCCGAGTCCTAGCAGGAAAATAGAGATGAGAAATAATGGATATTGCCTTAGAAAGTGGCTGCAGAACATTCCCAAAGTGCTAAAAACACAGACAAGTATTCCAAAGAGCATCCCCGGTTTGAACCCGAAACGCACAAGCGCCCCACCTGCTATGGGCGCTATGAACACCGATGCAAAGAAAAAGAAAAGAGGAGCTAGCATGGTCTTTGTATAGTCCAGATGGAACCAGTTTTGGTTTATTGCCAAAAAGATCCCATTGGCCTTGGTCACAATCCCGCATAAGAGAAGAAATGCCCTTACGCGAAACAGTCCATCTGGAGAGCTATCAACATCATCATCTTTCAATGCAGCCATTGTATCCTTATGACTGGGGAGCAAGGACTTCTTCAGCAGGCCCTTCTTTGACTTCTTCAAGGTGGCCAGATTCTTCTGAGTACTCTTTAAAGCGCCTGCCGACCTTTATCACAGAAAGGATCCAGAAAAACAGGACCGCAGTCAAAATCACTGAGATGTAAGGAGTCGAACTTGCAACACTTCCAAAAAGGATGATAAAGCCCTGATAGGTCAGGGAAGCGCCCGATTTTCCAATGCCTGTGCCCAGGCCGTCGATCGCAGCTTTCCCTTTGATGCGGGCTTCTGCGTCAAGCGGCAAAAAGGCTAGCTCTTTGGATGCATCGAAGACCGAATATTTTCCTGCCTTGCTCAAGCAGTTTTGGAGAGATCCAAAGTACACCGTGAGGGCAAGGGGCGTGATCCCGAAAACAGAGGCCGTAAAGGCAGAGAGGAGGTCGCCGCAGAAGAGGAACACAAAAAATCCGATTGCCATCACAGTCATGATCGTGGGTGTCAGCAAAGCAACAAAAGTCCAACCAAGCCTTGTGACCATCACAGAAATGAACACTGCTCCAAGAGAAGAAATGATCCCTATTCCAATCGTAATGTGGTTCATGTGGTGCAGCATTTCGTTAGGGTCTGTAAAATATCTTCTGAGCTGCTCTTTCCAAAGCACATCGGTAATATTGATCGCAATGTTATAGCCGACAACAATGAAAGAAAGATAGATCAGGTACTTTGAGCGCGCGATGTAAGCGATGCACTCTCTGATCGACAGCCTCTTTTTTGCAACTCCCGCTTTGCGAGGGGAGGTCCAATAACTCTCAGGGAGCTCTTTGACCAAGACCTTCCGGTTGAGATAGTAATAGATCCCCATAGCAATGCTCGCCATGATGACAACGACAGAAATTAACTGCATAAGGGTCTGGTGCCAAGGATCGGATGCGGAGATAAAAAACGGGATTGAGATGTGGCTGCTGCAAAAAATTGCGAGGGCGCCTCCAAAGATCGGCGCGGAGTTTGCGCCAATATTAAAGATCCCATAAGACCTTTTCCCCTGCGACAGCTTTGTCACATCATTGGCAAATCCCCAAAAGAGGATTGAAAGGACAATGCTGGACCAAAGCTCGCAAATGACATAAAAAATAGTGAATGTCCAGTTCCTGATCATGCAAATGAAGCCTTTAAAGCCTTTAGGGAGCACGGAAGCCAGGAAGTCGCCGAAACGGTCTAAGTGGAGCGCGTCGCTATTGGGATAAAGGACAAAGGCAAAGCTGATAAAATACAAAAGGAAGCCGCCTACGAGGATATAAAAAACTTTCTCTCTTGCAAATCGGTTAGAGAGCTTGGCAAAGATCCATGTGCCGATAATTGCACCAGGGAGCATTCCCCACACTTTTAAGAAAGGGATGACCTCCGCCCCTGAGGTTTTGGCCGTTAAAATGACCGTGTCCTTGAGGTTCCTCAAGATACTGTAGCAAGTACAGAGAGAAAACATGAGGAAGAACATCGACAAAACTTTTTTTAGCTCCGACCGGTGTATCGGCCAGAGAATTGATCGCAAGGGCCCGAACTGTGGTTGATCTGCTTCCATTATACCCCATTTTAAGTCTAAACCCTCCCAAGATAAATCAATTTAGAATTTTCTGCAATCATTTGGAGCGGATTTCTATTAAAGAATTTCATTAAACTTGCATTAATAAATCATAAACATCTACGATCTCAGAAAATTATAATAGAGAGGCAGAATGGCACATGCTGTAGATGGAAGACAGGGAATGGTCAACCTCGTTTCTTCGTACGCCATCGAAGGCCTGATCGAAGGGGTAGCAGTAGGGGGAATTGCCGGGGGCTTCGGCCTTATCGACCCGGTTTTTTCGACCCTTTACGCCTTTTGCAAAATTGGGATCGGGACCCCTCTGAATTATTTTTGCGATTCGCTCTTTGACAACGAAGGGGCGAACACGGCCAGCAAAGTGATGAACTTTATCCTAAAAAACGGGATCCCCCTGCTTGTGAGCTTTAGCATCGCCTACCTGCTTGGGTATCCTATTACATTTACGGCGATTGCGGTCATGGGCTCTTTGACCATTGCCGCGGCCATTTCTGTGCTCTTAGGCGAAAAAGCCGTAAAAATTATTGAACTGGGACTAGACCAGTATTTTCAGTGAGGCGTATAATTTTTCTTTCGGTTCTTAGACAGAGGAGCTTGAGGTCCAATGCTAATTGAAAACCGTTCAATAAAAAATGACTACCTATCCTCTCCTCTCACACATGTTTTGCCCACTTTGACGAATGCTGCATTTTATTCTTTAATTGCAAAATGCCTCACCACCGTCTCCGCCCTATCTGCAGCTTACCTTGGCGCCTGCAATTATATATTCTCACTCCCCATTTCCTATATCTGTGAAGAAATAATTGGAAATGACACGACAGCCAAAAAAATTGTAAACTTTATTCTTAAAACCGCCATTCCCCTTCTTCTCTCAGCAGCTTTCCTGCAAGCTATCCATATCCCGATCACCCTTCAAGAATGTTTTACTATCACAGTAATCAACTATGCCATCCTGACAGTGGTCGTAGGAAGTTTAGTCTTTGCCGCCCACCAATTAGGAATAATTTCTTTTAATGACGACTTAAATGATAGACAAATTTGATAAAAATTCATTAATGTTGATTTAATAAACAAAAGGAAATAAAATTTCCTCGTTTTATTTAATTAATAATTATAAAGGAATTTATGGCATCACCTTTACAAAATTTTATGAACGTTAGTTCGACCTATGTGCTCCAATCTTTGAGCGAAACAGGCCTTACAACGGCAGCAACAGTTGCCCTTACGTCAATCGACCCTGTCACAGCAGGTGTTTTTGCAGCTAGCAAATTTCTCTCTGGCATCGCAATTAACTATGGCTGTGATAAATTATTTGAAAACGATGGCGCTAACGCTGCGAGCAAAACAGTAAGTTTTATATTTAAAAATGTACTCCCTCTTCTGATCGGGATTGGAATCTCTATGGCTTTTGGACTTACCTTCCTGCCATTTGAGCTGTTCATCCTCTCGGCAGCTACTGTAGCTGCTTCTGTCGCAACAAAAGTGGCAGCGGCTGCATGGAACATCGTTTCTATTGGCGCTGAAGAATACTTCAGACCATAACACACCTGTTCCTGGCCTGGAATGCACACCATTCCAGGCCATTTTTTAGGCCGTCATTCATCCGGATGGGTCTCTCTCCAGGCTTTTACAATTTTCTCAAGCTGATCTAGCTTTATCCCGAAAACCTCATTGTTCTTCCTTAAGGCAATATTGCTTGCCTCTAAGATTGCATTTTGCTCTGCGTATTCTCTAGCCCGATCACCAAATGTGCGTTCGAGGACCTCTAGCGACCTTCCCGTGGCATTCAGCTCAGCGCTCACCTTCTCAAGATCTCGCTGTGAAGTTTCTAGCCTTTCAAGATTTCTTAGGTACTGCTCCTCTCCATCTTTAATGATGCTGAGCTTATACTGCAGTTTGAGTAAAAGCTTTCTTTGTGTTTCGTTGAGGTCATGGATAGTCCTTCTCTCATGAGTCAGCGAAACAACTTCATCTCTGAGCTGACCTTTTGTGTGGCCAAGCTCTTCATTGACAGCTCTTAGATCATCGCTTGTTCTCTTGATATCATCGTTTGTCCTTTGCAAGCTTGCATTGGTATCTTGCAGACCTCTGTTCACATCATTAAGCTCTATACACCTTTGGTCTAGTTCAAGGTTGACCCTTCGCAGCTCTTCCCCTCTCACTTCCAGGTCGTGCCTGACCCCTTTCAGTTCTTTTACTTCTCCTCTGAGCTCATGGCTTGTCACTTGCAAGTCTTCGCTTGTTCTTTTCAGGTTGAACGAGATCCGCGTAAGACGGTTGTTATTGAGCTCCATAGCCTGGAGGGCCTCATCGAGGATATGCTCATATTTGCGGCTATTGAAATTGTAGACCGCCAGAGCGCCTAAAATAATAAAAGCCGGGATTAAGAAATATGTTCCAGAAAAAAAGGCAACTGCAACACCTGCAGCGCAAACAACAACGCTGAACCCCATGATGAGGGTATCGAGGTTCAATCCTACCCGGCTCCATAGGGAGTAGTCCCTTACACTATCTTGGATTTGCAGGCTTTCGGGATCATAGGCAGGAATATGGGAGGCAATAGGCATGATCTCCATCATAAAACAACTCCTTGTTTCATCGATGAGATCTTATAATAAATATTTCCTTAAGATAATTTCAATTTTTTGTTGTTTCCGTCGCGTCATAGATGACTGTCGGCTCGTTCTTTTTTACCTGGACCGGCTGTGGAAGGTTATTTTCCTTTAGGATCTGCCTTGTCCTTGTAAGGGCGGAATCAATATCCCGGAAGATATTTTGCTTACCGATTTTCTTTTCGACCCCGATGCGGCGTAGATCTTCTTCCGCCTGGCCAAACACCCCCGAAAGGAACAAAATCGTATTTTGCTTTACACACTTATCGTGAAGCTCGTTGATCGCGCGCATCGCGGTCATATCAACAAACGGCACTTTGCGCATGCGAAGGATGAAAATCTTTGGCGGAGGGTTGAGCTGGTTCATAATATCTTGCAGCCTTTCCACAATCCCAAAGAAAAATGGGCCATTGATCTCATAGACTTCGACCTGTTTAGGGACATTTTTTTTCTCAATCGCTTCCGCATCGACAGATTCACTGAAAATCTGGCTTAGCTTGATGGCATTCTCATTCTCGCTCATCCTCTTGATAAACAGGGAGGTGCTCAGAACAATGCCGATCTCGACGCCGACCATCAGGTCCGCAAAAATGATCAGGGTAAATGTGACAATGAGGACCAAAAGGTCGACCTGCGGGGCCCTAAAGAAGTTCCAAAAATGCTTAAATTCGCACATGTTCCATGCAAGCATGCATAGGACGGCAGCAATTGTTGCCATAGGCACAAACGAGATAAAGGGCAAAAAAAGCCAGGCGATCAGGCCGATGATGACCGCATGGAACATCCCTGCAAAAGGGCTTTTGGCCCCCATTTTGACGCTGGCCACTGTTCGTGATAAAGACCCTGATGCAGGGATGCCCCCAAAACAGAGGGTTCCAAGATTGGCGACCCCTTGCGCAACAAGTTCGCAGTCATACTTTGTTTTGGAGCGGATCATCCCATCGGACACGACTGTCGAAACGATCGACTCGATGGCGATCAAGATCGCCATCATGACCGCATCATGGAAAACAAGCTCGGCCTTGCTCCATGAAAAAGCTGGCAGCTCCGGCATTGCAAACTGATGATTGATCTCGCCAAAGCGAGAGCCAATGGTCATAATTTCTGTAGGGACAAAATAGACAAAAACAGAGCCAAGGATCACGACTGCGATCGCAGCAGGGAATTTTGGATACTTTTTTCTCATAAAAATCAAAAATCCAAGGGAGGCGGCCCCGACCACAAGGCTGAGCGGCTGCATTTCCCCCAGATTTTTTATAAAGGCGGCCCATTTTCCCATCAAATCAGTTGGAATGCTTGCTAGGGAAATGCCAAAAAGATCGCAAAGCTGGGAGGAAAAAAGGGTAATCGCAATCGCTGTCGCATATCCTGTTGTGACAGTATCGGGAATATATTTGATCAAAGTGCCAATCCTCATCAGTCCAAAAAATATCAGCAGAACGGCCGCGATGAAGCCCGCGATCACCAGTCCATCAAACCCATGCTTCTGCAGAATATTTAAAATTAAAATCGCCATTGTTCCTGTCGGGCCGGCGATCTGAACCCGGCTTCCACCTAGAAAGGAGATCAGGAAACCTGCAATTACAGCAGTATACAGGCCCTTGATCGGCTCGACACCGCTTGCGATCGCAAAAGCGATTGCAAGCGGAAAAGAAAAAGCAGCAAGCGTCGATCCTGCGAGCAGATCATTCAAGAAAAAGCGAAGGGAATACTTTTCCTTGAAAGATGCGATCGACTGCGGAAGAAAGACATCTCTAAATATTCTTTTTAGCATGGTAAAACGCCGGCCCGGGTAAGAATTGGTATTAAAAGCTTATTTTCTCACGAAATGATTTTATATGCAAATATCTAATAAAAATTCTTCTTAATATGAAAAAATACAAGTTAATTACAATTTTACAATAAACAAATATTGCGAATATTTTAATCTTCGAAACTATAATTCAAACAAAAAAGACGAAATATTTGATTTAAACAAGGAGAGGTTTTACCTTTTATTCTATCACGAAGCCCGAAGGGCAGACGAATTTAAGTTAGCGGAAGAAGTCCTTTGCTTTTTAGAAAATAAACTATCGAAGGCCCCATTAACTTATTGATCTATGCAAACCATTTGAAAAAACAGATCAAAAAGAAGCCTATCCAAACACTTCCTGAAAAAAATCCTTCATCGCCACCCATGAGCGACGATCCGCTGCCTGGTTATACACTGTGCCAAAGCCAGGATCATGCGCATCGGGATTTGTAAAGGCATGCATCGCGTTGCCATAAATGTGCATCTGCCAGTCCACTTTATGTTTGGTCATCTCCTGTTTGAACCCTTCCTGTTCCTCTAAGGACACCATTGGATCGTCATTTCCATGCAGGGCAAGGATTTTTGAGACGATCTTTTTTTCAGGAACTTTTGTTGGCGGGTTCAAAAGCCCGTGAAAGCTGACAACTGCCTTTACATCTAGCCCGCTCCTGGCAAGGTCAAGGGCGCAAAGACCTCCAAAACAAAACCCCATTGCACCTATTTTGCGCTCATCGGCCACTGAAAGCTTTTTAGCCTCTTCGAAAGCTCTTGCGACCCTGCTTCTTAATAACAGCCTGTCTTCCACAAAAGGCGCCATGAGGCGGCCGCATTCTTCTTTATTGCTTCCAAAAACACCCTGGCCATAGACATCGGCTGCAAAGCCGACATATCCAAGCTCTGCAAGTTCTATCGCTTTATTGCAAACAAACTCATCCTTCCCGCGCCAGGCATGGAAAATGATCACCACGGGCCTTTTAGCAGTTATTTTCTCTTCAAAGGCGATAAATGCTTCCAGAGGGGTTGTCCCATCAAAATATTGCAGTTTTTGTGTATGCATATGTCCTCAAAATGTAAAAAAAATAGATCATA
>JASHWM010000122.1 GCA_030044075.1 Candidatus Rhabdochlamydia sp.
TCTCGGGATCGACCTCATCCAGGCTTTGCAGCGATTGTTTTTTTTTCGGCGCTGAATAGTAGGTAATATCTTGATAGTCGAGCGGTGAAAAGCGCAAGTTCGCCCATACAGGCTCCTTCATCTGCTTCCACCTTTGAAAAGCTTTCAAACGAAAATCCAGAAGAAAAGAAGGCTCGTTCTTCATCGAAGAAATTAAGCGTATCGTCTCTTCATTTAATCCTTTTGGCAAGCTTTCTGTCTCTATATCGGTGACAAAGCCGTACTTATAGGTCTCAGAAAACATCTGTTCTGTTGTCATAAACTACCTGAAAAAAAAAGAATTATAGAACATTTTTACAATTTTCTCAATCAGCAGAATTTTATTCGAAAAAATAAATGAAAATCTGACAAATTTTTTTATTTATTTTGTAAATCTTAAATTTATTCTAGTATCAATTTGTTCAAATTGACATCATTTTTTAGAAAATGATATGTTCTATCTAAACAATATCTTAAGAATTTATTTACATTTTATGACGACTGTTATAAAAAGCTCGGTCTCACCAATCATTTTTTTTCAATAAAAAGGTATAAATGTCTGTTAAAGCACTCGTAAACTTGCAGGCCTCGAGCCTAAGGATCATCTACGGGAATCCTAGAGAAGAAGTTGCATCTCCTCAAAAATACAGCATTGGAAAAAAAGGGGTCGCAGAAACACACGTGACTTCTTTTGTCGTGAACTATTGCGCCTATATGCGAGACAATTACGGGATTCAACTTAGATCTGCCAATGCTTCTTTTCAAAAAAAACAAGTCGACTCCTTCCTTCTTGAAACTGAAGAACAGCCCTCGATCTACGAGGGAATGCTATGCTCGCTGGAAGTACATCCGAAAGATGTCCAGAAAGTCGCATTTTGGATAGAGGCAGGCGCAAAGCCTACGACGCCCACTCTTCTCAAAGCAATAGAAAAGAAAGCTTCACTGCAAATCCTGCAATTAATGATCAACCAGGGCGCAAGGCCAACTACAGCTGTCCTCAACGAAGCTGTAGGATCGGGCGATTCTCCAGAGATTGTCGCTCTTCTCCTCAGCAATAACGCCAAGCCAACAGCAAGAACCCTGCAAATGGCTTTGGACAATTCCTTTCCCACAGAGACGATCCTGGCCTTTATTAAGGCAGGCGCCAAGCCCGATTTGAAAGATGATGAAACAGATGGTTTTGACAAATTGGGCATTGAAATTGCTTTAGGAGCTAAGAGCAATCCTCAAATCATTCGCGCGCTCATAAAAGCCAAAGGGATGATCTCGCACCGGACCCTAGACATTGCCATGAGATGCTCTCGTTTGGAAGATTCCTTAGAGATCACAAGGCTTCTTATCGAGTATGGAGCGCCCGTAACTTCGCTGACGGTCCTCTTTGCCATACAAAACAGAGAAACTGAAGAGGTTGTCCAAATGCTTTTTGATGCTGAACCAGAGGATGGCTTTGATTTGGAGACAATAGAAAAGAGCTCCTCTAACTCCTATTATTACACTACTTCATCTTTATATGAGTCGACAATCCTGATGATAAACGGTGCGATCGAACTAAACTACTCTGTTGCAACAATAGAGAGATTATTGGGATTGGGCCTCACGGTTTATCAGGAGAACCTTTATACGTGCTTTAAGGCAAAAAGCCCCCTTGATGTGGTTGCGGTTATTCAAGACCATCTTCAGGACCAAGGAAAGCAGCCTTCCGAAAAAGACCTGGTAGAAGCTCTAAAACATCAAAGCCCGGATGATGTCATTGAATATGTTCTTGCGACATTACAGGCAAACGAGGCCACCCTCTCTACTAGATGCATCGAAACAGCAGTTGCAGGCAATGTCCCTATTAAATTGGTAAAAACTCTCATAGACAAGGGGTGCCCTTATCCTAAGGAGATCGTAGACAGGGCGCTTGCCAATGAATATGATATGGCTGCGATTCAGCACTTGATCTCATTAGGTAGCCATCCATCAGAAAGGGGGCTTTTACATGCGATTTCACATAAGTTTGACATTGCAGACATTCAATATTTGCTCCAATTCATGCAGACTCCTTCTTCCGAGTCTATGTTAAGCGCACTTAGAACTGCAAGCCGAGCAAGCAATGAATATGCAATAAAAATTATTGGCATTCTTTCAGAAAAAGGGGTGAAACCTTCTTCGGAGGTCCTTCTTTGCGCAATCCAAAACCACGATAAATTTACGCTTGAGCACTGCATGATGATCATGGGGCTTGGAGCGGTTCCTACTACAGAATGCCTCAACTCAGCCCTGCAGCTCCGATGCCCGACTCAATTCCTGACGGATTTAATGGCAAAAGGAGCCAAACCAGACGCGCTTACCCTCAACTTAGTCGTCTGTAGGCAAACTCATGATTTGCAAGTCGGCACACTTGTCCAAATGGGAGCCGTCCCGGATGACAAAACACTTGCCTATGCCATTCAATCAGGAAGAAGTGCAGCCGATGTGGCATCACTCATCAAAGCTGGGGCAGTCCCTTCATCAGACAACCTCGCAGCGGCCATTAAAGGACGAAGTCCTCAGGATGTCGTCAAATTGTTGATCACTCCTCATACAGAGATCACGCCAAGGACCTATGAAATTGCAAAAGAGAGCAACAGGTTTGATGAAGAAACGCTCCATAAGCTTGGTTTAACGGCAACCCTTCCCCCTAAACAAGTCCCTGGGCTTTTTTTTAAACTATATGAGTAGGCTAACCTGAAACTTTTTGTTTCAGGTACGCTTCAGCTTTTGCAATATGTTCAGGAAGATCGATGCCCAGGACCTCAAATGTCGTCTCGTGCGCTTTCATCGAAAGGCCGTTATAGAGAAAGCGCAGCTGCTCTAAACTTTCAGCAAGTTCGATGTAGGCAGGAGAAAGACCTCCTATCTTCTGGAGGGCCCGCCTTCTGTAGGCATAGATCCCGATATGCTTATAATAGATGCGGTCCTTGGCATTTGGGTCACGGTAATAGGGAATGGTAGACCTTGAAAAATAAAGGGCCCTATCATCTTTGTCGCAGACGACTTTCACGACATTTGGAGATTCAATGTCTTCTTGATTGATCAGCCTTTTTTTCAATGTCCAGAGATCGCAGCTCTGGTCATCGACAGACTGAAGAAGGGAAAGGATCATCTCCTTCTGAATGAAAGGCTCATCTCCCTGCCAATTGACAAAGACATCAGCATCTACAAGCTTCTTTCTCTCCAGTTCGCAAAGGCGGTCGGTCCCAGTCAAGCAATTGACCGACGTCATCAGGGATGTGCCGCCAAAACTTTGTACAAGATCAGCAACCTCTTTGTCATCGACAGCAAAAACAATCTTATCAAAAAAAGAAGCGGCGCTTGCTGATTCAAAGACCCACTGCAGAATGGGCTTGCCTGCGATGCTTGCAAGCATTTTACGGGGAAACCGTGTGGATGCAAGGCGGGCAGGTATGACGCAAGCGATTGTTTGTGATCCTAACATTTTCTCACCAATTTAAAATTATTGAAGAGCATTTGTAATTAATTAGTTGTTTTTTTTCAATAAAAAATGATTGTTTAGAAAATAATAAAACTTTACCTTGAGCATAAACAAACGTGGTTGACCTATGCGTATATTCCGTTCTTTTGGGCATGTCTTTGGTGGAACACTGTTGATTACGGGCACAACGATCGGTGTTGGAATGCTAGCCCTGCCTATCGCAACAGGCCCTGCCGGCTTTGTCCCTTCTGTAGTCTCCTATTTGATCTGCTGGGCCTTCATGCTCTGCACAGGCCTTCTCTTACTCGAAGTTTGCGCATGGATGCCAAAGGGGGCGAACCTGATCACAATGGCCCACCGTCTTTTGGGGCCTGTGGGAGAATGGGTTTGCTGGCTGGTGTACCTTTTTTTATTTATTACCGTCATGGTCGCACATATTTTGGGCGGAGGCAGCATCTTTTCTGAATTTTCTGAAGGAGCTCTGTCCGCCCCTCTTGCCATGATCATCTACGTCATCATTTTTGCACCGATTGTGTACTTCGGTACAAAGTGGGTGGACAGGTTCAACATTGTCCTTGTGGCAGGTGTTGCCATTACCTATCTCTTATTCATTTATGTCGCCCATAAACATGTCGACCTATCTTTGCTCAAACATTCAGACTGGCCAAAAACACTGATTGCCATTCCGGTGCTTTTTACATCGTTCACTTACCAGGTCATCATCCCAACATTGATGAACTACATGGACAGGAACGTAAAAAAAGTACGCCTTGCCATCATTATCGGTTCTAGCATTCCCCTGGCCGTCTATCTGATCTGGGAGTTTTTAATCTTAGGGATCGTACCCCTTGCAGGAGAAAATGGCCTTATGGAAGCTGCAAAAAGGGGGCATAACGCAGTCATCCCTCTCAAGTATTTCCTGGAAAACCCAACAGTCTTTTCCATAGGAAAGTATTTTGCATTCTTCACGATGACAGCATCGTATCTCGCGCTTGCCCTAGCATTTTTTGATTTTCTCTCCGATGGGCTAAAAGCAAAAAAGAACGGTGTTTCCAAGTTCACCATCTGCGCGATCGTCTTCCTGGTGCCGACTATTATCGCATTTTTACAACCCGATATCTTTATTACTGCCCTTAGCTACGCTGGAGGGATCAGTATCGCCATCCTTTTTGGGCTATTTCCCCCTCTGATGGCATGGATCGGACGATATAAGAAGCACTACCATGAGCAACACTACCTCCTCCCTGGAGGAAGAGTTTTTCTTGGATTCCTCATAATTCTTATTGTGCTTGAGCTAATCACAGACTTTTTGATCAATATCTAGGAATCTGAAATGGAGCGGGAGGCTGCGTCTGCTTGCTGCGGATCTCTCTCCATTTTTTAACGATCTGCGCAGCGATCGGGGCCCCTTCTTTACCCGATTTTCCAAACTGCAAATAAACCACCACCACAAGTTCAGGTTCTGCATCGGCCAGCTCCCTTTTGTCTGAAATATTAAAAGATGTCGCCGCAAACCACACATTGTTCATGATGGTCGCAGGACTTTGTTCATCAAGGGTGTGCTTGTACTTGATCTCCGCAGTTCCAGTCTTTCCTATAAGCTGGTTTTGTAAAGATTTTAGATCGTTTAATGAGACAGGATAGTCGTATTTGCTCGGGACGATCGCGCTGGCCCGCGCAGTCCCTCTTGCACCATTGACTGTCATGAACATTCCTTCAAGGAGCAGGCTCCTCATTTCCTTTGGCAAGAAAATTGTCCTTCGCACCTCCGCAATATGATAGTCGAGACTGGTGCGCTCAATTTTCTCTTGCGCTTCCGTAAAAAACGGGAAATCAATGCCTACTAAAGATAGGGCTTCTTGAAAAGGGACCTTCTGCCAATAGTATAAAGATGCTTCCTCGCGAAGGGGTTCTTTGCCAGCAATGACCTGGACTATTTTAGGTTTGTAGAGAGTTCCTCCATTTGCAAGGGACGATATCATCAGCGAACATTGCAAAGGGGTCACGACAAGGGAGTGCTGGCCTATTGCAAAAGCATAAAGGCCGGTGCGGTTATACCCCACGTCGTCTGGCAAAACTCCGGTATATTCAGCGGGCAGGTCGATGCCGCTGAGCTCACCAAAGCCAAATAATCTAGACGCCTCGACAAGCGAATTGGGATCTTGCAGGTGTTCTCCTGCCAATATGGAAAAATACATATTGCTCGATTTTTCAAGTGCGCCGACAAGATCGATTTTTCCAACATTTGCGTACCCCCTTGGCAATAGCCCGCCTTTATAGAATCGATGGATCGGCTGGCCCTCCAAAGTGTACCCGAGGATCTGGCGGCTGGACCTCACACTAAAACCACCCTTAATATCATCGATAAGGGTTAGAGGATTGAGATCGTTTACAGAGATGTTGTTTTCCGTCAAATGCTCATAGCGCTCCACAAGCGCCTGATAAGATGTCATGAGCTTGAACACAGAGCCAAGGGGCGTCGATTGGCTGAACCCATGCGATTTGCTATATCCGTAACCGTTCCTGGGATAAAAGGCCGCAGCAAGGTCTTTGCCGATCTGTCCTTCTTTGCGGTAACGTGCAAAGCGGTACTTTCCATAAAGGGGTTCCTGGAGGTTCGCAAAACCGCGCAGCGTTTGCAAATAAGAAAAGCGCTCTTTCGCAGGGACCTGGGAAATAAACTGGACGCACTTTTGCAGCGATGCATTGTTATTAAAACAACTCTGTCTAAGACCATCTACCACTCTTTGGTAGCCAACCAGAGGCCCCTGCAGCTGCGCTTTGGCATAAAACGCATCTAGGAAATCTTTTGAATGTGCCTGCCAAAATTCTTTAAAGAAGAACTTTTCCCTCTCCTCAAGATAGTCCAGGTATGGCTTGGAATGTTTTTTTGCGATTTTCTCTTCGCGGCGCTTTTGCTTTAAATAATCCTTGAAAGAAGAATCGCGCCAATTTTGAAAATCGGTTTTTTTAAACTCCTCTCTAATGTTTTTCTCTATCAGCTTTTGCAGGCTGCTGCAGATCTGGGAAAATTCCCTATATTCGTCGATGCTTTGCTTTTTTACGGTTTTAAGAAGCTCAAGGGAAAAATCTTCCTCTCTCAGCACAATCCTGGAAAGATCCAGGGCAAGCAATTTGTCATTGTTATGCTTGATCGGTCCCAGGATTTTTACCACTTCTCTTTGAAGGGACTCTGCCTCCCCGGATTTTTGCCAAAGGTTGCGGATCTCTCTTTTTTTTTCTTCAGGGGTATTCCTCGCGCTTAAGACATGTCCGTCCCCATCAAAGAGCGCATCGATGACACTCGCAACATGGGCCATCCCTCCAAAGATGGAGAGCTGTTTGATCGTCCTTTGCAGATGTACCACCTCCTCAATATGGCCCCAATTCTCTACATATGACTTGACGGTGGAGGATTGTGATAGAACAAAGTCAAGATAGGTCCTCCAGGAAAGATCGAGCGACACTTCCTCAAAACTGTTTTTCGTTGGAGAATAGTATTCTTTATATAAAGGCCTCTTCCCATCCCATATTTCACCGATATAGGCCTCTGTTTCGAGCCACTTGAGGCGCTCGCTCCCTTTTTTTCCGGCGCCGCCAATAAAATCATTTGGATTGAACCTCGGCGACGAGGCAAGAGCGACAATCTCACCTGTTTGCGGGATCATCGCAACAATGGCGCCGCCTTTGATCCAGGGGATCGCATCAGGACGATATTTGTTTGAGGGAGTTTCATATTGCGCTAATAAAGCTTCCGCTGTCGCCTGCAGTTCGGAAGAAATACTGAGAAGTACTCTTTGACCTGGTACCATCTTTCGAGATCCAGGCATCACCCTAACAAAGTTGCCTTTGACATCGACCTCCAAATTTTTCTTCCCATAATACCCGCGCAAGCATTCATCAAATGTCGCCTCTATCCCGGCTTTTCCAACAAAATCATTAATCGTATAGGCCTTCTCCTGAAGCTCAAAAAACCTTTTCCTTACTTCCATCGGTGTGACAAACCCCTTTGGAAGAATAGGGGTGTCGCCCTCATCGCGAAGCCTGATATATTCTTCGAGCTCATACGTCTCTTCTGCGATCCTGTTATACTCCTGCTGGCTGATCGATCCCATGTATCCAACGACATGGGCGCCGACTTTCTCCAAAGGATAGAAGCGCTTTGCGCTTCTTTCCATATGCAGTCCGGGAAAGTTCTTTTCGAGCATCCTCAAACGGAAATACTGCTTTTCGGTAATATCTGATTGTATGACGAAAGGGACCTGGGGAAAAAGCGATGCTTTACACTGGATGATATCTTCCAGTTCTGATGCAGACAAGTTCAACTCTGCAGCAAGGACCTTGGACAAATTGGCAATATGCTCCGCCCTCGCCTGGACCTTTTTCGAAACTCCGTTTTGATCTTTTTTCCATATAGTCGCAGGGATTTGACGGATCTGCGCATAGGAGACAGCCGCGTTATATTGGATCTTGTTCATCGACAAGGGGATATTGAAACGATCTCGAATCGTCGCCCTGTCGGCATGTTCGATCACGCTTCTTCTTTGGGGCCGCCTGGCCTGCAGCTGGTGGTACTCCTTCTGAATGACAGCAAGGTACCATACCCGCATCAAAATCAATACGAAAGCCAGTAAAATAATATTTAAGACCTTGTTGGCTTTCGTAGAAATATCTTGATAGTGAGACATAGGCCAAAATTAAAGAAATTCCTCGATTAATACTGTTCACAAAAAAAGAAAAAAACACAAGCTTCATCTGGGCGGATATAATAACTAAAATTTTAATACAAGCAAGCAGACTTTTTCAAAACAAAATTATTTATAATAAATAGAAATATGTATAATCTTATTTATAATTATAAAAATTAATTTTACAAATGTTTTAAACAATTGAAATTAATAACGAAAAGAAGTAGGATTATTCCCAAAAATACATAGGAATATTACTTATGGCCGTTCATAACAGCCTCTTATACAGACCAGTAGAAGTCTCTGTAGAACAAATGCACGCCTCTTTTCAAGAACCAAGGGCAGACTTTGACATTAACGACTACCTGAACCGGGATGTCCTTGTCGCTGAGGGCAAAAAAGCTCTTACCACCGTCTGTTACGCCGGACTTTATTCTCTTGCAAGCGCTGTGATCGTAAGTGCTTTTACATCCATTACCGGCTCTACAGCCGCGATGTACATGTTTACCTACTATGTGACAAACAGCTTGGTTGGACGGGTAAGCGAGCAAATCCTCGGCCCCGAACCAGAGAACTGGAAAAAAATCATCTCCGATATTACACAATTCGTTTTAAGCTTCTTAGCAGGCGTCGCAATGGCAAATGCATGCGGCTTTCCTCTCACCCTTCTGCAAGGGTTTACAATCTCTGTCCTGACGACCGTCGGCCTGATCGTTGGCTTTACTGCTGCGGCAATTGGAGCGATCGGCGGACTATACGGCCTTGCCCACTCTCTCCCTATTCTAGCGAACGTCGCACATGGCGGAGAAGGGAACCGACAACTTTTTGAATTTCAAAGGAATGCCAACCAGCAGTAAGCTGGAATATATTTAGCAATTGAAATTTATCTAGTAGTTATAAAATTGTTTAAAAATGAAAACCAGAATTGTTGCAATTAATAGAAATGGAAAGTATCTTGGTTTCTCAAAAGTATCCAGGTGTTGATCATATGGCCGTTCATCATTACCCCCTCTATAGGCCAGTCGAGCCCTCTTTTCCCCTCCTTCCGATGGAGCCCAGGACAGAAGTCAACTGCAACGACCCAGATGTTCAGAACCGTGTCGCTGCCGTAGGAAGAAACGTCCTCGCAACAGTATTTTTCAGCAGTGCTTATGCGATCTTAAGTGCAGTTGTCATGGGATCTTTAACCTCGATTGCAGCCTCAACAGCTGCGGTCTATATGTTTACAAATTGTGTCGTCAACAGCATGATCGACCAGGCAGCTCCCGGTATCCTTGGGCCGAATCCTCCCGCTGGAAAAAAACTCATGGCAGCGATTACGCAAGTCGTCCTGGGCATCCTGGCAGGCATCGGCATGGCAAACGCATGCGGAATGCCGATCACCTTTTGGGAGGGCTGCGCGGTCAGTATATGCACCGCCATCGCATCCATCCCCTTGGTCATACTTGTCTTCGCCCTGGGACTAGGGGCCATTCTCGCCGTCAACCAAGGCCAAAACTAACCGGCCTTCCCTCTGAAAAATAGTATCTATAAGAACCTCTGCTCCATTTTCAAAAAAATTTTCTTTATTTAACTTCTAAAGAATCACTTGCGGAAAATTCTAAGAAATCGTAAAAATTCTAGGTAACTTTGAGCGCCTGTAGTTCAATGGTAGAACCGTAGCCTTCCAAGCTACTTGTGTCAGTTCGATTCTGATCAGGCGCTTCATCTTATAAATCCAAATATTAACCAAGACCGAAATCTTTTCTTAGAAAAGATGCCGTCGTCAACATAAAGGGACAAGGCTTGGCAACAACAACTGAAGTCACTATTAAGGACCTCCTTGAAAGCGGTGCGCATTTTGGACACCAAAGGCATCGCTGGAATCCGAAAATGAAACGTTTCATTTTCGAAGAACGCAATGGTATTTATATCATTGACCTTGCAAAAACAATCCAACAGATCCGCAATGCTGCTGAAGTCGTGCGCGATGTCATAGGCAAGCGCAAGTCCATTCTTTTTGTCGGGACAAAGAAACAGGCAAAAAGCGTGGTACGCGAATGCGCGGAACAAGCTGGCGAATTCTATATTTGCGAACGCTGGCTCGGCGGAACACTTACAAACCTGAGCACGATCCGTCAATCTGTCAAAACCCTTGAGAGAATTGAAAAGAGGATCGCATCCGGTGGAGAAGGATTTACAAAAAAAGAGCTCTCTTTATTAAACAAAGACCAGATCAAACTAGACCGCAACCTCTCAGGAATCCGTGCGATGCGAAAAATTCCAGGTCTTCTCATCGTTGTAGATCCAAGCCGAGAGCACATTGCAGTTGCAGAAGCAAACAAGCTCGGCATCCCTGTGATGGCGCTTGTTGACACAAACTGCGATCCAGATCCAATCGACCATATCATCGCGTGCAACGACGATGCCTTAAAAAGCATCAAGCTCATCCTCCAAGCCCTTACACAAGCGATCGTCGACAAGAAAAATGAGATGTTCGTCGGGAAGGAAACAGCCGCAGAAGAAGAGGAAGATGAAGCAGAAGAACGTTCTTTAGAAAATCGCTTTGATGAAGAAGAGGATAAGGAGAACTAATGAGCGTTAAAATCACAACAGAACTTATTAAAGAACTCCGGGAGAGAACCGGCGTCGGCATGGGAAAATGCAAAGAGGCGTTAGAAGGTGCTGGCGGGGACATCGAAAAAGCGATCGACATCCTCCGCAAGTCCGGCATGGCGTCTGCAGTTAAAAAAGAAGGACGCGAAACCAATGAGGGGCTCATCGGGGCAGCAGAAGACTCATCTGCCGTAGCGGTTGTTGAGATCAATGCTGAGACAGACTTCGTTACCCAAAACGAGCGGTTTAAGCAGTTCCTCCAGGACATCTGCAAAGAAATCCTGCAGACAAAACCAAAGGACCTTGAAAGTTTTCTCCAGCAAAAATCCCTCAAAGACCCTTCGTTGACAATTGACGAGGTCCGTGCAGGGATTGTCCAAAGCCTCGGAGAGAACATCAAGATCAGCCGCATGAAGCTCATCTTAAAGAAAGCAAACTCTTCCGTCTCGATCTATAGCCACATGGGCGGAAAGATTGTAACTGTCGTCTTCATTGAAGGCGCATCAGGTGTAGAGAGCCTTTGCAAAGAGATCGGCATGCACATCGCTGCAGAGTCTCCTGAATATCTTCAGCCCTCCGATGTTCCATCGGACGCAAAGAATAGAGAAGAGGAGATCGCCCGCAGCCAAGTGGTCGGCAAACCAGCAAACATAGTTGACAAGATCGTGGAAGGCAAAATGAACGCTTTTTATGATCAGGTCTGCCTTCTCCGCCAAAAATATATCAAGGATAGTTCCATCTCGATCGCCCAACTGCTCGAAGCAGAAGGCAAAAAAATCGGGAAGGCCCTTTCCATTACTCAATATTTGCGCTGGCAAATAGGAGCGTAGCAATCCAATAAAAACCTCAAGTGCACCACTTGAGGTTTTTTTTATTAATAAAACACCCCCTTCAAACTATGTCTCAGCAACTCCCTTATAAGCGCATCCTTCTAAAAATATCTGGCGAAGCTCTTATGAACAAAGAGCATTTTGGGCTGGAGCACAACGCTTGCCACGCGCTTGCTTCTGCGATCAAAGAGGCCCATGACATCGGCATACAGATCGGAGTTGTAATAGGAGGAGGGAACATCTTCCGGGGATCGCTCGCAAAAGAGTTCCATTTCGAAAGGACGCCCGCAGACCATGTAGGGATGCTCGCAACATGCATCAATGGACTTGTCCTCCAGCAGTCCCTTCACACCCTTGGATGCAAGAGCAAGGTCATGAGCGCCCTTCCCTTAAGCGGGATCGTAGAAGATTATTCATGGCTGAAGGCCAATGAGTACCTTGAACAAAATATTATTGTGATTTTTGTAGGGGGCACAGGGAACCCTTACTTTACTACCGACACAGCCGCTGCACTCAGAGCGAGCGAAATCAAGGCGGACATCCTTCTTAAAGGGACAAAAGTCGACGGGGTTTACGACAAAGACCCGCTCAAATACCCTGATGCAAAAAAATACACGACACTAAGCTATTCTCAAGCATTGATGGAACACCTTCACGTCATGGACGCAACAGCGATCGCCCTATGCCGAGAGAACAAAATTCCGATATACGTCTTTAATTTATTGCAGAAAGGGTCTATTTTGAACGCAATCTACCAAAAAAACAGTGGATCACTGGTAAAAGGAGAAAGCAAGCCATGAGCGTTGTCAATCAAACAAAAACTAAAATGCAAGCTGCTTTAGATCATTTTAAACAAGAATTAAAAAACCTTCGAACAAACCGCGCGAACCCTGCTATTTTAGATAACGTGACTGTTGAGGTGTATGGCGCGCAGATGCGCATCAAGGAGCTTGCGAATGTAACAACTCCTGAAGCGAGGCAGATCCTCATCACCCCTTTCGACCCTCAAACAACGAATGCGATCGCCAAAGGGATCGAAAAAGCAAACCTCAACCTCCAGCCGATTGTTGATGGGCATAACGTCCGCATCACTATACCTCCAATGGATGAGGCCATGCGCAAAGAGATTGTCAAGCAGGGCAAGAAAAAAGTTGAGGACTCAAAAATTGTTATCCGAGATATTCGAAGAAAAAACAACGACCTGATCCGTAAGCAAAAGACCGATGGGGAAGTGACAGAAGACGTCATGAAAAAAACCGAAAAAGAGATCCAGGACCTGACTGACCAGTATTGCAAGGAGATCGATACTCTTTTTGCCGCAAAAGAAAAGGAGATTCTTACTGTTTAGCCTTGAAAAAAAAGAAGGCTTTTTACTAAACTAGCAGCACCATTTAATACAAAAAATGGCCCCATCGTCTAGCCCGGTCTAGGACACCAGATTTTCATTCTGATAACAGGGGTTCGAATCCCCTTGGGGTCATACATTCGAGACATTAGCTCAGTCGGTAGAGCACCTCACTTTTAATGAGGGGGTCGATGGTTCGAGTCCATCATGTCTCAACTCTCTCATTTCCTCTTACCGTTGAATTTAAATAAAAAAACCAAACTTACTTTTTATTACCAATTCTTTTTTTCTTGATTGTTGGTTATTAAAAAAACTCATATTAAAGATATTCTAAATGATCATATGTTAATATTCTTATTCGAAATAGGACAAGGATATGAAAAAAATTATTTTTCTTTGTTTGGCAAGTGTTACATTATTTGCTAATCCAAAAAACGACATTGTAGAATTTCCATTCCCTACTGAGACGCTTGATGAGTATATTCAAAATGTCATGATGGATTGGAAGG
>JASHWM010000123.1 GCA_030044075.1 Candidatus Rhabdochlamydia sp.
CCGATGCAGCAGCAGCCCTCTTCGGATCTGGTTGGGCATGGCTTGCGATGGATGGCAAGGGGAAGCTTGAGATCATGCCGCTGAGCAATGCGGACACTCCTCTCAAACACCAAAAGACAGCGATCCTCACTTTGGATGTCTGGGAGCATGCCTATTACATTGACTATCGCAACCGTAGACCTGATTTTATCGAAAAGTTCTGGGATGTGACCAACTGGGACTTTGCAGCAAAGTGCTTGAAAAAGTAAGAGAATTTGCGGCAAGGGGGACCTTGCCGCAACGATTAAAAGTCGACGGTGAAGCGGACTGTTAGACCATCTAAGCTCATCACGCCGTTGTTCTGGATTGTTTGCTGGGCATAATCATAATATCCAGGTGCGTCAATTACTGGAGGAGTTTGTGGTACTGAACGGAAGACTTCAAGGACGTTGAACCAGGCAGTCATTTCATATCCTGCAAAAACTTCTACACGGCAAGAGTCGAAATTTTTCTGCCAGGATGGCCCAACTAAAAACTGGACCTGATAGGCAGCTCTTGTGTCTTCATAGTATGCATTACGGATAGGTACTGAGGTGTTGTACATATCTGTAGGCTCTGGCTGGAATGTCGTCCTTTGGAGGCCATGGTTGTGGTATCTTCCAAGAAGAATGGCAGCTGTAGCCTTGGCAGTTAAATACAGATCGATCTCTGTAAACTCTAAAAACCAGTCCACTGTGCTACCTGCTCTGAAACCTACGCCCCAGAAATCCCATTTATTTTTTATGTTCGACTGATAGTCCTCGCTATTGTACTTGATGTTCCAATCCTGGTTCATCCATGTACCTGTTATTCCTCCCAAGATGCGAAGTCTTAGGTGGGAATTGGGAATGA
This sequence comes from Candidatus Rhabdochlamydia sp., assembly GCA_030044075.1. GTDB lineage: Bacteria > Chlamydiota > Chlamydiia > Chlamydiales > Rhabdochlamydiaceae > JABEVM01. The sequence goes on from JASHWM010000123.1 coordinate 871, forward strand.
AGACGCGAGTGAAGAACACATCGCCCAAATTATAGTGCAACTTGACATTGGTGTGAGCAGATAAAAGTGGTTGAGGGATGCTGGGCCATGTGCTGTCTAGGAAAAGATCATCTTGGGCTGGTTTGAATGCAGAATCACTGCTATGGGAATAAAGCCAGGTGTACTGGGCCCATATTTCATACATCGGAGCTTTGAAATAGCTGATCGATACACGAAAACCTGGGTCATAACTAAAATGCGCCTTCTTATAATGCCCGTTTGCATAAAAATCTGTTGGGCCCCATTCAGGGTTCTGTTGGACTATAGCATAATCGAGGACGTTCTCTCTAACGGTCCAATAAAGGAACTCAGGATGGACGGAGAAGACCTCCTGATTTTGCCGATAAAGGTCCTCTTCTGGAGCTGCCTGCGTATTCGTGCTGTTGCTTTGGGCAAATGCACCAACACTGCTTAGCAAAGCTGGAAGAAAAAAACACTTTTTCATAAATAACCTTTCATTAATTGCCTTAACCGCAAATTAATTTTTAATTATTTTTTGGGCAAGTATTTATTTCTTTAATAATTCTGACAGTGAAAAATGATAGTACTGCTGGGAGCAGGCCGGTTCATTGTTTTTCCCAGCATGGGACACCCATACTTCTAAGGTCGCGGGATGAAAAATCGCATTATGTAAATTGGAGGGCCTAGCAACAGGTTCTTTGATGATCTCCTGCAATGTCGAAAGAGTAATAGACCCATAACTTGCCAGGACCCTTTCGACGAGGACCGGGTAACGCTCAGGATAGGTATATCCTGTGAGTAGGACGGTGTCTTTTGGCTGGTTGTGGAACAATGCAATATGGAGGGGGCCTTCATCATAGACGACGAGTTGATGGGAGGTTTGGTCGAGCCGATAGGGTGAGACAAAAAATTTGTCGTTCCTGCCATCGAGGCCATAATTTTTAGGCAGGTTGTGGGGAGCCAGGAGAGCGTAAGAGTTTCCGGGGGGAATGAAGTGAATTTGGCTTTCTGTTGCATAGACCCCTATGCTGGTTAGACTATTGCCATCAGCGATGACATAATAGTATTCACAGGTCCTTGGGGTCTCTTCCAAAGTTTTTTTTGCCAGCTCAAGAGAGGAGCTGGTTTCCAAAACCTGACGGAGCAAAAAGGACATAGGCATTCCCTTCCAGTTCCCATACCCCTGCCCTCCGATTTCTCCTACAGAGATCTTTTTATCGTTCATCCCTGTCACCACCCCGATAAAGCCGGCATAGCTGACATTAAGGAAGGCATGCTTGTCATCGGGCTCGGCCACAATAAGGACAGCAGTATTTTGGACTTCCTTCCCAATGGAATAATCGAGGAGGCGCACATGGTAGAGGTCTCCATTTTTTGTGGCATCTCCAGAAGCAGTGATCCCGCTGCAATGGAACATTTCAGGGAACATGTTCAATTTCAAGATTTTTTCGTAAGGGATCCCGGAGCCTTCGGCAATGCCCATCATCTCTTCTTGGTAGCTATTGGGGGTATAGGCAAGGAGCCTGTCGAGGTTTTGTTCAAACTGGGCTAAGCGGTCTTCAAGTTCGGGCTTTTTTTGATCGATATATTTTTTTATATTCGACTGGATCTTCTCTTTTAAAAGCTTGCCATGCTGAAAGCCCATTTCAAAAGAGGAACCGCTCACGTGAAGGACATACTGCCCATCAACCTTTTCTAAAAATCCCTTGCCTTCCTTGGCAACAATTTCACTGTAAGCATCCGTCATAAATATGAAAAAAAATATTGTTACAAGTTGTTTTATGGCTTTCATTCTTAGCTCGCTTTGTTAGAATCAGGCCCTGAAAAAAGACAATTATCCCATGAACCCATTTTTTTCCATAGGGAATTACATTTTTTCTTAGAAATTCTCCAAGCCCAGAAAGCCTAATTTTTAATAGGTGTTTAAGTAAAATTTGTGTAAAATTTATCTCGTTTAAATAGGGAATTTAAAAATATGATTCATAAAGTATGGGTTCATAATCCGGTAAATCAGGTCCAATGGGAAAAAACTGTCGACGATGAGGTATTTGAAGAGATTAAGCTGCTTTCTGACACTTCAAGGGCATCGATCCCCATGGTCTTTGACGCCCTGATCCCTGTGAGGACCAATAACATCCTCAATTTTGCGGAAGACTTTTTCCTTCCAACAGTTTTTCATCATACGGGCAAGATCCAAGATGTTGCCTTGAGGGCCATTGCAACCGTCGCAGCATTCATCTTTGATATGCTGACCCTTCATGTCCGGTTTGTGACAGCGCTTCCCTGGGTCTTTTATCAATCTCTGCAGGAAGAAAACCCGCTTTTAAAATACCTTAAGCAGCAAGAGGTCGACCCTAGGCTCCTCGAATCAGACTATGTGCTCATCGAATGCGGCTCTGGAGAGGAAAATAGCGAGCTCAACTTCTGGAAGGGAAGATGTGTGAACTTCATTGATCTTCCGGCGCCTCAAGACCATTATGAGCCTCGCTACTTACATCAGCCTGCTGGTGTATGATTGTATTGCATCGGCAAGGCTGCAGGTGCGCTCAAGCATCGCAAGGGCAATCCTTGCGACAGAGGGGATCTCATAAAAGAACTGCTCATGGGTCAGTTTTTTATACTGGTAGATGCGTAGGACCAGTTCCTGGAGGATTTCCGGAGGAGGGAGTTCTTTTCCGGGGTTGCGCTTTAGGAATAGTTCGCTGATGATGTTCATTGTTCGGACGGCCAGCTTTGCATTGGAAGGAAGGACATCGATCATCGTGTTTCCGTAGATTTTGCCAAGGCATGCCATAATACCATTGGAGATCAGGTTTAAGGTTTGCTTTAGCGCGAGTGTCGGAAGTAAAGAAAGAGCATCCCTTTCTTTGAGTCGCAAGGACACGCTTGCATCGACAGAAGAGAGCAATGTTTCGAGCGACTTCATCGGTTTTTCTTCAGAAGAAAGGATGGCGATGACTGCTGTTTTTCCTCCAAGGCTTCTTGCCAGCTCCACCTCTTTTTGAAGGTTGATCAGTTCATTTTCTGTAATAGGTGCTTTGAGCGCTGCGATCAGGAGGTTCCCCTTTCCTTTTGGTCTTTGCAGGTAAGAGCCAGATCCTTCGGCGTTTTGCGCTATGCAAAGGGAATCTGTTTCAAAAGACCCTTCGAAGGAAGGATCGCCGGCAATAGATTGCCAGGCCTGCCTATTTGTTTTATCCCCTAGAAGATAGGCGCGCATTTCCGCTTCTTTCAACCCCTCTTCAAAAACTCTTCGGGGAGGATTGACCGAGAAGGTGGGAGGCGTTTCTGCAGTGTCCATCAGGATCTCCATGAGGACATCCTCGTTGCCAAGGTACGTGATATATCCTTCTTTTGTCTCATCAAAGGGTTTTGAAAAATTGGCGCTTGCCGATGAGAGGACCCCATGGCCAAGCCGGACCACTTTTTCGATGCTATCAAGAGATGAAGAAATTGCTTTAATAACCTCTGGGTAGCTTTCTAATAGGGGAGGGTGTTTTGGATTTTCTGTCAGGGCCTCGAGCAAGCTTCCAATGGCAAGGAGGCTGCAGTTTGCTGCTTGGAGCCTTGTAGATCCTGTGATCGCTTGCGGCCCTGCATCCAGTGACCGCGCCCGTATTTTGAGTTCTTCGAATGCTTTGGCTGCGTTCTTTGGAAGTTTGGAAGTATGGGTGAGCGCAAGGACCTTTGCACCTTGTTTTTTTGCAAAGGTTGCTGCGCCAAGGTTGAAACGGCAGATGCCGCTTGCCGAGAGCAATAGCAAGGAATCTTGGGAAGAAAGG
>JASHWM010000013.1 GCA_030044075.1 Candidatus Rhabdochlamydia sp.
CGCTTTACCCTCGATGCAATGCCCGGTAAGCAGATGAGCATCGATGCCGACCTGCGCAGCGGCGTCATCGACGCCAACCAAGCTCGCGAGATGAGGCTTGCGCTGACCAAAGAGAGCCAGCTCTATGGAGCGATGGACGGCGCGATGAAGTTCGTCAAAGGAGACGTGATCGCTTCCATAGTGATTGCGGTCATCAACATCGTCGGCGGTCTGATCATCGGGGTGACGATGCACGGGATGACGCTCTACCAATCAGCGCAACTCTATACGCTGCTCTCCATCGGCGGCGGCCTTATCGCGCAGATCCCTTCATTGATGATTTCCCTGACAGCAGGTATTGTGACGACGCGCGTTTCCAGTGAAAAGAAAGATACCCACCTGGGCCAGGAAATCTCTGTCCAGATGCTGAACCAGCCTCGGGCCATCATGATCGCGAGCGGTGTGATCTTTGCGATGGCATTTATCAAAGGCTTTCCCTCCCTCATTTTTATCATCATCGCGCTTGTCGTTGGCGGAATCGGCTTCTACACTTGGAACAAAGCAAAAAAAGCACGGGCGAAAACAGCCGAGCTCGGCGGAGCTGTCGTTGAAACAGACATCTCAGGCCATAAAGTCGTCAGGGGCGGGGCAGAGGAATATGCCCTGACCCTGCCAGTGATCCTGGAAGTGGGCAAAGACCTCTCATCGGTCCTTAAGCAAGACAAGCAGGGCGACATCTTCCTTGAGGAGATGATCCCTAAAATGCGGCATGCCCTGTACCAGGATTTAGGTGTCAGGTTTCCAGGCGTCCATGTGAGGACAGACTCGCCCACCCTTGAAAAAGATGAATACGCCATTTTTCTAAATGAGGTCCCTATCATCAAGGGGAAAATCCTTAAAGGGTGTTTTCTCACAAGCGAAAGCCAAGATATCTTACGACGCTACAACCTTCCCTTCACGACCTCGAAGAACTCCCTTGGGCAGCCTTCATTCTGGGTAGAGCAAAAGTATCAGGATGTGATGGACAAGGCCGGCATCAAATATTGGAAGCCGATCGATGTCATGATCCTGCACCTGTCCTATTTTTATCGCCAGCATGCAAGCGATTTCCTTGGGATCCAAGAAGTCAGGGGGATCATTGAGTTTGTTGAAAAGTCCTATCCAGACCTTGTCAAGGAAGTAACAAGGTTGATCCCCTTGCAAAAACTGACAGAAATCTTCAAACGCCTTGTCCAAGAACAAATTTCGATCAAAGACCTGCGGACCATCTTCGAAGCCCTCAGCGAATGGGCGCAGACTGAAAAGGACACTGTGCTCCTGACAGAGTATGTCCGTTCTTCATTAAAAAGATATATCAGCTACAAATACTCGCAAGGCCAATCCGTGCTCTCGGTCTATTTGCTCGACCCAGAAATCGAAGATATGGTGCGGGGGGCCATCAAACAAACTTCTGCCGGTTCCTACCTGGCCCTTGATCCTGATTCAGTCCAGCTGATCATGCAGGCAATGAGGTCGACAGTCGTTCCCACTCCTGCGGGAGGGCAACCGCCTATTATGCTCACAGCCATCGATGTGCGCCGATTTGTAAGAAAGCTCATCGAACCTGAATTCACCGAAATGGCCGTAGTTTCTTACCAAGAGATCGTCCCTGAGATTCGTATCCAGCCTTTAGGAAGAATTCAACTTTCATAGGAATGAGCGATGACAGACCCTACACATATGTCGATCAGCCGGGTCCCTCCGATCCCCTCCAAGCCCGTGAGCATCATGCAAACGCAAAACCTGCAGAGGCTTGCCGGGACCCAAATCACCCAACAGCAAAACGCTCCCTCGCCAAATGATCTGACAAACCCCAACTTCAACCCCCTTGCAATCGCAAGAAGGTTCACTCCCTTGAACGAACGCCTCAGGAGGCAGCAGACCGACGTAGAAAAACAAAAAACAGAAGAAAAAGGCGAGGCCGACCAAGAAAACAAGGTCCTGGAAGTGGAAAAACTCGATAAGGTTTCGGAGTACTACCAAAGAAAAAATCCTGAGTTCCAGGACAAAGACCTTGTCAAACTTCGGGAAAGGATCAAAAATACCGATACAAAAGAGGACATCCTTCGAAAAGTCCTCGAGGCATATCCCGATTACACCCTTGCCGATGAAGCGCTGGACTTTCTATTGGAAACGACAGAAAGCACCCTATACGCCGAGGTAAAAGCAGCAAAAGACGAGCTGAACACTCTTTATGAGAGGGAGATCAAGGCAGGAAAAAACATCGCCGAGGAAGTCAAGGATTTTTCCCAAAAAGGACTTGGAAGCCCCACTCAACTGAGAGATATGTATAGGGACATCACGGGAAACCCTCGCGACACTTTGACCATGTTCGATGAGCTCAGCGCCCAATACTCTTTTGAGCAGATGCAGCCTGTCATCCATTTCCTTCTGCAATCGCTAGGAACGGACCTCAAATCAAAAGGCCCCTCCATCTCGCGGGCAGAGCTCCACCGCCTTCTTGCTGATACAAGGGCGCTCCAAGCGGTCCTGGGAATTTATCTGTTCTTCAAAATGCGGATGAGGCTCATCTTTTCTGCGTTTCGACGCCACGAGCTCATCGTCCCTTCTCGCCTTACATTCGAAAAGCTTGCCAAGTCCTTTGTACGTTTCCTTCAGGAGAGATACCCATCGATTGACAAAGCGTTAAAAATAGCTGTCGAGCTCGGAATATCTGAGGAGATCATCGCGCAGATCATCATCTATACCCAGCTAAAAGATGGGGTACGCCAGGTTTCTCCGAGGCTGTTCCGTTCCGATCAGCACAAGCAGGACATCCTCACAACCTTTTTACAGCTCATCGAAGAGCTTGATGAGCAACTCGAAGAAGAAATGGAGGAGGAAGAGGAAGAAGAAGAGGAAAATAAAGAGGAAGAGGAAAAAAAGGATGAATAGCTTTGCAAAAATGATATCAGAGCTCGGCGAAATTTTAGAAGCGCCCCTTCATATTGAGCATGATACCCTTTGCATCTTTAAGGCAAACCAGCAGATCGATATCCAGATAGAGCACGACCCGACCCAGCACCGCATCTTGCTTGTTGCTGTCATCTGTCCGATCCCTCCAGGAAAATTCCGGGAGAACGTCCTAAGGCAGGCGCTCAAGGCCAACCACAACATCAACCGCCTGGGCACGTTTTCTTATATCGAAAAGACCTCCAGCCTCGCCATGCACCAATATTTTTATCATGTCGAGATGACCGGGGCTATGATGGCGCAAGCGGTCGCCGATTTTCTTGACACATCCCAAAACTGCTCCCTAGCGATCCAAAACGGTCAGGTGCCGCAAATATGACCTCTCAGGCCCTGCACCAAAAACTGCTATTTACTCCAACTGGCCTTATTTGGGAAAAGCTTGGGGAAAAAAATAGGCATGGGATCGATATTCCCCTTGCTTCCCTCCATACTGAACAGAGTTCAGGGATAGGTGAATATCTCGATCTTATCCTTCTTATTGATTGGTGCAAAATAATCCCCCTTGATATCATCCAGCTGCTCCCTATTAACGACAGCGGCAATGACCCAAGTCCGTATAATTCTTTTTCATCCTGCGCCCTTCATCCCATCTACCTTTCTTTGCACGCCCTCCCCTACCTTGGCAAGTATCCCTTGCTTGCCCAAAAGCTAAAGGAGTTTCAAAGCTATAACAAAACAAAAAAAGTCAAATATCATGAGGTCCGCTCATTAAAGACCTTCTGGCTTAGAGAATATCTGGAAGAAACATCGTCAAAGTTCTTGGAAGAAAAAGAATACCAAGAATTCCTCATCCAGAACCCATGGCTAAAGCCCTACGGCCTTTTTATCACACTTAAGGGATTATTAAAGGAGGCCCACTTTAAGACCTGGCCGGAAGAATTTCAGAATATCGATACAAACAAGATGGAGTCCCTCACAGTAAAATACAAAAAAGAGGTCGACCTGCACCTGATCACACAATATCTTTGTTTTTCCCAGCTCAAAAAAGTAAAGTCGCATGCAGAAAAAAACAATATCCTATTAAAAGGAGACATCCCCATCCTCATCAGTCCGGACAGTGTAGAAGTATGGTCCCATCCTAAATGGTTCGACGCAAACTTTTCTGCCGGAGCTCCTCCAGACCGTTATGCAAAAGATGGGCAATATTGGGGTTTTCCCCTCTTCCATTGGGACGAAATTGAAAAAGACGACTATACTTTTTGGAAACAACGCCTGAAAACAGCAAACAATTTTTATGACCTGTACCGCATCGACCATATTGTCGGTTTTTTTAGGCTGTGGGGCATCCCTTTAGATAGGCCGAGCAAAGAAGGAAAATTTTTTCCGGACAATGAAGGACTTTGGAAGAGCCAGGGGAAAAAACTCCTTGAGATGATGATCCGTTCCTCCTCCATGCTCCCCATCGGCGAGGACCTTGGCCTCATCCCTCACTTTGTCAGAGAATGCATGGAAAGCCTTGGAATTTGCGGGACGAAGATCATGCGCTGGGAAAGAAATTGGGAAAAGGACGGAAGCTTCTATCTGATCGATGAGTATCCTCCGGTCAGCATGACATCGGTCTCGACCCACGACTCAGAAACTCTTGCCCTCTGGTGGCGGAATCGGGAAGATGAGGCAAAGGCCTATGCAAACTTCAAAGGATGGGACTATCAAGGAGAGCTCTCCTTTGCACAGAGGGCCGAGATCTTATGGGACAGCCACCATACCAGCAGCCTTTTCCATATCAACCTGCTTCCCGAATACCTGGCCCTTTTTCCCGAGCTTGTCCATGAGGCAATAGAAGAGGAAAGGATCAATATTCCCGGGGTGGTCCTTCCGGAAAATTGGACCTACCGCCTCCGCCCTTCTCTAGAAGAACTTCTTACCCATGGGCCGCTAAAGGATATGATGCAGAAAATCCTCTTTTCTTCGTCGCCTCCGACCTCTATAATGGGCTGATAAAAGGAGAAAGGCTTTGCGAAATAGGATCCTATCACTTTTCTTTTTTTGTAATGTGGCTTTTGCAGCCCACTCTCTAGATACTCTCTACAGCAGCCTCGACCCTACCTCTATTTCCCAGAACCTTGCCTTTTACCAGCTCTATCCAAGCACACAGCCTGGAAAACAGGCCCTTCAGAGGGCATGGTCCCTCCTTGCAGGCGCCGAGATGAGCGACAGTCCGTCGCTGCAACTTCCAAGGATTAATTTACAGTCGATCGTAGCCCTTGTGACAAGGGAGCCTTTCGCTCCCCCCATCACCCTTTCTGATGAGGAGCTCACCCTGATCGAAAAAATTTCCGAGAGGCTTGCCAATAGGAAGAAGAAAGGTGCGCACATCTGGACTCGAGAGGAAGTGGTGGCTATGGACCCAAAGGAGATCGACCTTGCACGCGGCCTTCTTCTCAACCAATACGACGACCCCATCGAATCAAAGCAGGCGATCAGGCAGTATGAGGCATCGCTCGACCTGATGGCGTTGCAGGTCATGGCAAGACTTCCCCAAGATGCATCGCCCGAGCAAAAAATCCATGAGATCAACCGTCTGATATTCCATGAGCTCCGGTTCCGTTTCCCTCCCCATTCCCTGATGGCCAAGGAGGTCGACCTCTATACGTTCCTTCCCTCTGTGCTCGATACAAGGCAAGGGGTCTGCCTTGGAGTGTCGATCATCTACCTTTGCCTTGCGCAGCGCCTCGACCTTCCTTTAGAGATCATCACGCCGCCTGGGCATATTTATGTCCGGTATCGCGATGGCGATGATATCCTCAACATCGAAACGACGGCCCGCGGCATCGATCTGCCATCAGAGACCTATCTTGGCGTCAACACGCGCAGCCTTGAAGAAAAAAATATCAAAGAAGTCATCGGGATGGCATTTGTCAACCAGGCTGCCGTCGCATGGCAAAGAGAAGAATACCCAATCGCAATTAAGCTGTATGAAAAATGTTTGCCCTATATGCCAAACGATCCTCTTGTCAGCATGTTCCTTGGCTACAACTATCTTTTTGTCGGGAAAAAGACCCAGGGGGAAAAGCTCTTAAAAAAACTGCAAGGATTTACATTTCCCTATGCTGTATCGCCTGAGAGCACTCCTGATGACTACTTTTCAGGGAAGGTGGACGCCGAAGGGATAAAGGCAATTTTTCTGCCTGTGGATGAAAACCGCGCGTCCATTACCAAAAAACAGCAAGAGATCCAAAAAATCCTCAACCATTATCCCCGTTTTCGGGCAGGCCTTTTACAGCTTGCTGTCACCTGGCTGCAACTGGGCAGGAGCGGAGAGGCCCTTGAAGTACTAGAAAAATACCATAGGATTGATCCAAACTACTCGGTCGTCGAGTACTATCTTTCGATATTGTCCATGGAACGTTACGACTATCCAAAAGCCTGGAAGTATCTTAAAAATGCAGAGAAGCTATCTCTTGTGAAAGGACATAACTCAAAAGCCCTTCAAAGAGTGAGGGCCGAGCTCAAAAGGGTCTGTCCAGAACCTTCATAACCTTGATGGTGAATGGATTTGAATATTGCAAAAGACCTCATTCCCACTGATCTTGTCCCTGTGGTCATGGGGGATCTCAACAAGAGTGGCCTGGAATTCAGAAAGGTGTTTCTGCAATTCTTCGAATTGGGGATGGCTTCCAAGGCTTTCATCAGAACTTGCTTCTCGATCTATTTGTACCGCAGTAGTGAACATTTTAAAAATCCTGTTGTGGCTTTTGACATGCGTCTCAATATTCACTTTCTCCCCTTTCATATGATACCGGGTGCTTAGAACATTTCTAAAATGTTCCATCGGCTTTTCCCGTTTATCAGTCTCTCGCCTTGTCGGCATATTTCCGACATTCTGGTGGCCGCCGCCTGACATCACGTGTTCAAACCAATGCTTCATGTGCCGATAAGCAGCTGCTGGTTTAGAAATGGAAAGGGACTCTCTTTCGAGCTTAATAAAAAATGTTCCATCATCAAGACGTCCGCAGAGGAGCGTGCTCAGTTCCGGGTCCAAAGGAAGGGAATCTTTGTCAAAATCAAGGCCATATTGGTGCCCTACCGTCATTTCTTCAAAATGTGATGACGGGCGGGTATGGCTGTTTGCTTCTTTGCAAGCCTTGAAGAAATGCTTAAACCTTTTACTTTGTTCTTCTGAGATCGGGTAGAGGCGTACAGACCCTCTTACAAAAGTATGGCCGGCATCTTGATAGGCAGAGGCCATAATGAACCATGTGAGCGCAAGGGCATTTTTGCCGCTCGGGTTTGGCATTGGGGCGTTGATATCGAGTAGGATAGCCGAAATGTCCCGGCCGGTGCGGATCCTATTGGCCATGGCGACCCTTTCCTCGTCTCCAATTCCCCTTTCGTCATAGGCCTCAAAAAGGACGGAAAATTGGGAGGATATCCCGCTGCCACTCCTTAAATCCAAAGTGGAAGAACTAGAAAAAGCACTATCAATAGATCTAGCGCTTATATCATTTAAGACTATTACTTCTTCAGGG
>JASHWM010000124.1 GCA_030044075.1 Candidatus Rhabdochlamydia sp.
CCCATGGCCCAGAAATTGTCCTTTTCACCCAGGCGGACGATCCTTGAGGAGGGCAGGAGCTTTTCCCATAAGGCGTAGGCCTCGTCATCGTCCTCATAGACCGTCGCCCAGACCTTTTCTACGGGAAATTCGAAGATCTTGCAAGTCACCTCAAAAGCGTATTCGATCGCCCTCTCTTTGAAGTACTCCCCAAAAGAAAAATTGCCCAGCATTTCAAAAAAGGTGAGGTGCCTGGACGTATGTCCCACATTATCAAGGTCGTTGTGCTTTCCGCCGACTCTAATGCACTTTTGAGCGGTAGTGGCTGATTGATAATCTCTTACGCTTTTCCCCAGAAAGACGTCCTTAAACTGGCTCATGCCTGAGTTATTGAATAAGAGCGTCGGGTCGTCATGGGGCACCACTGGTGCAGAGGCAATGTGGGCATGTCCCTTGTTTTTAAAGTATTGCAGAAACTTGTTGCGGATCTCGTGAGAAGTCATAAAAGCTCTAAAAAAATGTTTAGCAGGTTGGTTTGGAGTTTATCATAGGAGGGGACAAAAAAGCACTGGTTTTTAGATAAATGTGACGGGAATAAGTAAATTTTTTAGTTAATATTTTGTAAAGAATGAATTTTTAATTTACTTTAATTTATATTTTTAATATAACTAATTAAGTTTTTAATATTATCAATTAATTAATAAAACAAATTAAGAATATTTAAAGGTAATTATGAGTACGGTTAGTATTTCTGAAACGGTCCATGGAATGTTTTCCACTGCTCCCATGAGCGAGGTTGTCGACCAGGCAATGCTGGAAAAAAGCTTCCGCAAGTATGAGAAGATTGGGAATTTCTGCGGGTACCTGCCTGTTGTTTCAAGTATTACAGGGGGCATCATTCGAAGCCTGCTTGGGATGGCGCAAGCGGTCTCATTTTTTGTAGCCAGCGTTTTCAAGGGAATTGGCTCTTTATTTGTAAAAGATGCATCTGTCAAGGAGCAAATGCGAAAAGACGCTTACATCTGTTTAATTTATGCAGGGCACGGGATTGCAAACATGGTCCGTGGAGCCATTGAAGCGGCATGGCCGGTCAGCCTCTTGCTCCTCATCTATGACTTTGCAGGGTTCCGCCTCCGTTATCCTACAGAATCAAACGAAATTTACCAAATTGCCCAACGTGTGCAGGATACCCTTGTTGGCCAACTGCCGTTTGATCCCACAACAGGCGTTGCCGGAGCAGCTTTTAACATGGTCGCAGGAACAGCAACTCCTCCGCCAGGATATATGTCACCTCAACAAGGCTATATGACTCCCCCGCCAGGCTATGTGTCACCTCCGCCTGTCTATACATCCCCAACAGGATCCAACGACCAGCTAGTTAATTAAATATTTTAGTTTGTTGTAAGAGAATTTTTTAATTAAAACAGCCCAGTGACTTAACGACTGGGCTGTTTTTTTATATTAAAATTTCTAGTCGTTTTTATAATAATATGATAAAATTTACTATCTTATAATAATAAAAACGGGAGAAGTTATTATGGCAGTAAATGCAAGTCAACATTTAGATCAAAATCTTGCTGAGTTTGAAAAAATATTAAATACATGCGGAAAGATTCCTGTCGTGTCGACCATATCTGCGGTGGTCCGCTTTATGTTCGGAAAGCTGGAAGTTATCGCTTCTTTAGCGGCATCAGCCATTAAATTCATTGCAGCGCAGTTTGCGCCGGATGCAGACCGTAAAGCATTGCTTGAAGCGGAAGCGGCTATTGCACTAAGTTATGCAAAACACGGTTTTGCAAATATGTTACGCGCTCTGTTTGAGGTTGTGCCAATTATTAACCTCGCGATGATCGGATACGACCACTTTGCATCCCGCATGGTTTATCTCCACGAAGGAATCCAGTTGCAAGATTAACTGCCATCTTGAAAAAAATCAAAAAGCCTTGCCCGGCATCCCCTGGCAGGGCTTTTTTTTTCGTCTGATTTTGGTCATTGAAAAAAAACAGTGATCGCCCCACAATTTTCCTTTTCTACCAAGTTAGGAGCGATTTGTGGACCTTGACCTTAAAAAACAACTCTCAAAGATTGCCAATACCATTCGTGAACTTTCCATGGAAGCAGTGCAAAAGGCGAACTCAGGCCACCCCGGCTTGCCGATGGGGTGTGCTGAGCTTGGCGCCTACTTGTATGGCTGTCTTTTTCGGCATAATCCCAAAAATCCCCACTGGTTGAACCGAGACCGCTTCGTGCTTTCTGCGGGTCACGGTTCGATGCTCTTATATAGCTGCCTTCATTTGTCAGGATTTGACCTGCCGATGGACGAGATCAAACGATTCCGTCAGATCCACTCGAAAACACCCGGACACCCTGAGTACGGGATGACAGTTGGAATAGAGTCCACAACCGGCCCTCTGGGACAAGGTGTTGCCAACGCTGTAGGCCAGGCCCTTGGGCTTAAACTGCTCGCTGCAAAGTTCAACAGCAAAGAATTCCCCATTTTTACAGGAAAGGTCTATTGCCTGGCAGGTGACGGGTGCATCATGGAAGGGGTTTCTTCTGAAGCATCTTCGCTGGCGGGGCATTTGCAGCTGGACAACCTTGTCCTATTATATGACTCAAATAAAGTATGCCTCGATGGTTTCTTAAGCGAATGCTGCTCTGAAAATACGAAACTGCGCTATGAGGCCTATGGATGGGAGGTCTATGAGATCGACGGCTATGATTTTGATGCGATGGACCAGGTGCTCAAGACCATTCAGAAAGAACAAAAAAAACCCTGCCTGATCATCGTCCACACTGTGATCGGCAAAGGATCGCCCAACAAGCAGGGGACTTCTAAGGCCCATGGTTCTCCTCTTGGCACAGAAGAAGTCGCGATTGTGAAAAAAAACCTCGACCTCCCCGAAGAGGATTTTTATGTTCCACAAAGCGCCTACGACTTCTTTGCAGAAAAGAAAAAAGAAGGGGCCGCCCTCGAAGATAGTTGGAATCAAATGGTCCAAAAATGGGCGGCTGCACAACCTGATCTGTATCGCGACTTTGAGAAAATGAAAAACAAGGAAGTCCCAGCAGACCTTGAGGCAAAGCTGAGTGCGATCGAGTTGAAAAATCCTCTGGCCGGAAGAAGCGCTTCCCAAGCTGCCCTCGATCTTCTTGGCGAGCTGCTTCCCCAACTCTATGGCGGCTCTGCAGACTTGTCAGGGTCTGATTGCACAATGATGAAAAAATTCCCCATTGTGGCCCCTGGGAATTTCAAAGGGCGCAACATGAAATACGGAGTAAGGGAATTTGCGATGGCCGGCGCTGCAGCAGGCCTTGCCCAGACGCAAATGATCCTCCCATTTGTTGGGACGTTCTTCACCTTTTCTGATTATATGAGGAACGCCATCCGCTTGGCGTCCCTTTCAAAACTTCAAGTGGTCTACCAGTTCACCCATGATTCGATTTTCCTTGGAGAGGACGGGCCCACACACCAATCGATCGAGCACTTGGCAGCTCTGCGGGCAATGCCATTTTTACATGTGATCAGGCCATGCGATGGCAATGAAGTCAAGATGGCGTGGATGGCAGCCCTGAAATATCATGGTCCTACTGCGATCGTCCTTTCAAGGCAGGCCTTGCCGCAGCTCGAAGAGACAAAGCGGCCCTTTGCTGAAGGCGTCGGCAGGGGAGCCTATATTCTCAAAAAAGAAAGCGGAAAGCCAGATTTTACTCTCTTTGCAACGGGCTCCGAAGTCTCTCTAGCCCTCGATGTGGCGATATCTCTTGAACGTGTGGGAAAAAAGGTCCGCGTTGTTTCCATGCCTTGCTGGGAATTGTTCGAACAGCAAAGCGATAGCTACAAAGCGTCAGTTTTAGGAGGCGATATTGGCAAAAGGGTCAGCATCGAAGCTGGCGTCAGCATGGGCTGGCATAAATGGATTGGAGTGGACGGCATCGCGATCAGTATCGAACGTTTTGGTGAGTCGGCCCCGCAGGGCGATCTCGCAAATGAGTTTGGCTTTACTGCCGATGCAATCGTCTCTCGGCTCCTTGTATGAGCTCCCTTTTTTTAGATGCTCTTCAGTGCCAAAACTTTGACAGGCCCCCTGTTTGGCTGATGCGCCAGGCAGGGCGCTACCTTCCGGAATATGCCGCTCTTCGGCAAAAACATTCCTTATGGCAGATGTTCCATGAGCCCGAGCTTGCCTGCAGGACGACCCTGATGCCGATCCAGCGTTTCGGTGTTGATGCAGCAATCCTATTTTCCGATATTTTAGTGATCGTGGAAGCCCTTGGCCTGGAACTTGCTTTTCCTGAAGGGTTCGGCCCCGTTGTTGTTCCCTGCCTTGAAACTGCTTCAGACGTGGATGCGCTTCCCATGCTTTCTGCTCAAGAAGTGCTCCCTTATGTGAAAAAAACGGTCCATCTCATCAAAGAAAGCACAAGCGTTCCTCTGATCGGGTTTTGCGGAGGCCCATTCACTGTTGCAAGCTATATGATCGACAGAGAGAACAAAGGGAATTTGCAAAAGACCAAAACCTGGATATACCAAGATCCGGAAAGCTTCCATCGCCTCCTGAAAAAAATTACAACAGTGACGATCGAATATTTGGAAATGCAGATAAGCGTGGGCGCCGATGCCATACAGATTTTCGATTCCTGGGCGGGTGTGCTCACACGTGATTCTTTTCAGGAATTTTCCTTGCAGTATGTAAAAGAAATTGCTCAGGCCCTAGGAAAAAGGGTCCCTCTCATTTTTTTCTGCAGGGGATCCGGACTTTTTGCGAAAGAACTCTCTGAAAGCGGGGCAAACGCACTCAGCTTTGATTGGCAGATGGACCTTTGTTCCCTGCGAAAGGTCGTCCCTTCGCATATCGCCGTGCAGGGGAACCTGGACCCCCATGTTCTCTTTGGAAGACAAGACGTCCTCAAAAAAGAGGTCCTTAGGATTTTAAATTCCATGAAGGACGAGCCGGGGTTCATCTTCAACCTCGGACACGGGGTCCTTCCGGAAACTCCAGTCGAAAATGTCGCGCTCCTTATCGAAACGGTCAAGTCTTACCAGGTAGCGGCAGGGGGCATGGAACAAAGAATCGCTTCCGTATTCCCTCCCGACTGAAATCCGAACTTCGTGCCCCGGTCATAGACCAGGTTGAACTCTACATAGTGCCCCCGCATCTCCAGCTGCTTTTTTTTGTCCTCAGCGCTGTAGGGCTGATGCCTTCTTTTTTCATAGATGGGCATAATGGTGTCTAGAAAGCTGTTGCCTACGCCCATCCACATGCTGAGGTCTTTAGGATAGTTTCCCGTATTGTAGTCATCAAAAAAAATACCCCCGACGCCCCGCTCTTTTTTCCTGTGGGGGATATAAAAATATTCTGCTGCGTGTTTGGAAAATTCCTGGTAAAGGTTCTTGTCAAAGAGGTCCAGGTTTTGCTCGCATGTCTTGTGAAAGTGGTCTTTGTCTTCCTCATAGTAAAATCCCATGGGGGTGAGGTCGTACCCTCCTCCAAACCAATGCTTGCTCTGCGTCTCAATATAGCGGATGTTCATATGGACCGTTGGGGCATGGGGATTGCTCATATGCGTGATGAGGCTGACGCCTGTCGCAAAAAACGGGGAGGCAGACTCGCTCCCTGGAAACTTGTCTCCATAAATAGCGGAAAAATTGACTGCGGCCTTCTCAAAAACCTCTCCTCGTAAAAGAGCGATCTCTCCTCCGCCCTCTCCTTGATATTTCCACGGCTTCCTCTCAAATGTCGAGCGCATTTCCAGTGAAGTAAATGCACCTATGATATTTTCTCTTAGATCTTTAATGAAATCAGTCAATTCCTTGTGCCTCTCTGTGTTCATAGGGGTCCTCCTGATGGTCATTGCAGATAAGTGTAGCGGGGAGGTCGTTTTTTTAATTGATGTTTTTTTTCTTTTTGTTTTTAAGTATTTTAATGTTAATTTTTTAATCTTAATTAATATTTATTAATAAAAATTAGTTGAAATTTAAATTAATTTTGTGGGAATTTAATTATATAAAACTAATAGGATGTGGATATGGCTGCTCCTACGGGCCCTCATATTGGATTATTAATCAAATTAGCAGAGGAGAATCAGGCTGAGTTTGTAAAGGACCCATCCTTATTTGTCCATAAACTGCATAACCTTGTCGAAATAGGGGCTCTGTCTAAAGCCCAGGAAAAAGAAATTTTAAATATATTTTATGCGCAGGGCGATGTTACAGTCATAAAAAGTACCAAAAAGCCAAAGAACGATGAAGAAAGGCGTTTTTTAGAAAATGTCGATCAATTGAAGAACATTGCAAAAGTTCTCCATGACAAGATTCCTCAGAAAGCGCGTGAAGAGGCCCAAGAGGAGGAGTGGGAACAGGTCGAGACTGATTTTGCGGTAGAAGTCTTTGAAAGTTTAGGAGAGCTTGAAGATTTCCTCCAGGGAGTGAAAAGAACAATAGATACAGAATTCCTTGTCACGAAAGCCAATATCTCAGGCGATAGGATTATGAGGGGAGTCAGGGCGGAAAGGATCGGGCTTATCCCTGCCGGCGACTACCTGGACCCGCAAAAATCTGAGGAACTGCCCCTTCAGTTCGAAAAGGATTACATCGATGCTCAAAGGTGCAGCTATTACCACGTATATTTTCCTGCTGAAGTTCCCGAAAGGTTAACCCCTGGAAAGACAGTGGGAGAGACGTGCATTGTTCCAAAGACAAGGGAAGATGCCGATAGGGTCATCAAAGAAGCCGAAAAGCTTGCAGGACCCATAACAATGCAAAGTGCTTATGAAAAAAATAAAATGAGGAACCATATCCTTGCTTTTGTCACCCAGCATCCCAGCAATATGATCATCGGCGGGCTTATCATTCAATTAAAAGAAACCCTTGCAAGCGAGATCCTTACAAAGCTCCCCAACCTGGATACTGGTGAATTGAATTTTATGCTTCAGGATGTCGAATTGCATATCGCCCCTATGCGGGGTGAGGATGGGAGAATTCTCAGGAACCAGTTCCGTGTCTCCTATAAAGCAAAAGGATCAGCCGAGATGAAGCTGAAAGGTCGATCAGGACTGACAAAAGCGCAAAATCTAAGGCTTGATGAGGTCCTTAGAGATAACGCCCTTGCAAAATTTGAAGTGGAGTCCAACTTTACTTTTAGCGTCGACGATGCAGGAAACCTCGATGTGCCTGCAAGTGAAATACAAACAAAGTTTCGATTGCTCTAAGGGTTTTTTTTGTTTATAAAAAAGAGGCTTTTTTCGTTTTAGGGTCTCTATTTTATGAAGCATGTCATGATCTTAGGAGGCGGGATCTCCGGCCTCAGCCTCGCATTTTTCCTTAAAGGCAAAGCCTTTGTCACCTTGGTTGAAAAGCAGCCGCATCTTGGCGGATGGATGGTCAGCAACCTTTCGGAAGGTTTTTTCCTAGAAAGGGG
This sequence comes from Candidatus Rhabdochlamydia sp., assembly GCA_030044075.1. Classification (GTDB taxonomy): domain Bacteria; phylum Chlamydiota; class Chlamydiia; order Chlamydiales; family Rhabdochlamydiaceae; genus JABEVM01. The sequence goes on from JASHWM010000124.1 coordinate 7,401, forward strand.
GCCTCGGATATTTCAGAAAAATAAAAGCGACGCGCTGCTTCAACTGTTCCAGGAGCTTTCTCTAAAAAAAGAGATTATTGCATCAAGTCCCAAAGCAAAAAGAAGGCACCTTTGGAGAAGGGGAAGACTTCAGGAGATGGGCCCCTTTACAAAAGAGTTTTTTTCTTTGCTCTCATCGGTTTTGCATGAAGTGAACACTCCTGTTAAAACAGAAGATGAGACCGTCTATGAGTTTATCTCCCGCAGGTTTTCAAAGAAAGTTGCAGAAGAGATCTTTGATCCCTTAACGCTTGGGATTTTTGGAGGGGACATTCGCAAGCTCTCCATCAAAGCATGTTTTCCAACTTTAAAAGCCTATGAACAAAAACATGGTTCTGTTGTGAAAGGTTTTTTGAAGGGGCGTAAAAAAAAATCTGGCAAAGGTTTATTTTCTCTTCAGCAGGGCATGGGGAGTTTGATCGAAACGCTTTCCCAAAAAGCGCTCTGCGATATCCACGCCTGCGAAGAGGTGCAGGCAATAGAAAAAATAGGGGATCGTTTTTTCATAACAACAAACCTTCATCAATACTCTCCAGACATTGTCGTTTCAGCTTTGGACGCTACGACAATTGGACGCCTTTTTATGAATATCAATCCGCAAATGGGCAAGGCCCTTGCAAGCATCCCCTACCAGGGGATCGACCTTCTTCAGCTCGGGTATCACCAAAAAGTCCTTACGACGTGCGGCTTTGGATACCTTGTCCCAACATCGGAAAAAGAAACGGTGATGGGCGTGATCTTTGATTCTGAAGTCTTCCCAACACAGAACAGAGAAGAAAACCAGACGCGTCTGACAGTCATGTGCAGGCAAACGCTTCTGGATGAAGATGCTTTGAAAAGACATGTATTGGATGCCCTGAAGAGGCATTTGGGAATTTGTTTTTACCCAAACATGATTTCTGTTCACAGGTTGCACAATGCAATTCCCCAGTATCATCTAGGTCATCTGGAAAAGATAGAGGGACTCCGGGAGAATTTTCGGAGCATTCCGAACTTTTATTTTGTAGGGAACTATTTACATGGCGTTTCTGTCGACGACTGCATCCGCACCTCTTATGAAGTGTCGCAAGAGATCGCAAAAAAACTCTGATCCTATTCCGCGACGATCGGATGCGTGGTATTGAGGATGAGCTCTCCTGATTGATAGCCAAGCTTTTTCAAAAAGTTGGCGTGAGGGTCTTGCGCTTGCGGGAAATATCTTGTCTTGTCCATGCAATAGACGATTTGGAGGAGGGGAGATCTCACTTCTATGTTCACTTGCAATTTTGCCGAGACAAACAAGACGCTTCCCTTTTTTAGAGGGAGGAGAGGGTCCTGTTCAATATCGGAAAGTTGCACATACAGCCCTCCCACAACTTTTTGGAGAGAGCATGCGTCATGAAGGTTTTGCGAAATGACAATAGGCTCCAGTCCCGGATGGAAATATTGGTCATAGCCGATCCTTAAGGGCTTGGTAAAAAACAGGTCGGAAGCGACCTCGCCAAAGCTCCTGCTAAGAGAGATTTTTTTGATGAGGGGATCTTCCCGCCACATGTCGCGGCCATGAAGAAACAGCTCCTGGGTTTTTTGCTTGGGAAGGGCTTGAAGTGAGCAGTGCTGTTTTTTTGCAAGGAGGGCATCGAGCTTTTGTTTGAGCTCATCGATCTGGGCTATGGGGAGGACATCTTCAAAAACAATATAGCCGTTTTTATTAAAAAACTTGCGGTGCTCAGGTGCGGCAGCAAAAAGCATGGTGGATTCTCTCGATAGCTTTGTGGGCTTTTTCTTCGGTTGTAAATGTTGAAATGCGCATAAACCCTTCCCCGCTGTCCCCAAAACCTTTTCCTGGGATCGTGACAAGGTGGCATTTTTCTAAAAGGAGATCAAAAAAGTCCCAAGAGGTGATGCCGGGGACTTTCCAGAAGATATAAGGGGCATCTGTTCCGCCGTAGGTCGTATATCCTGCGCTTGCAAGGCCATCCCGCAATATTTTCGCTGCATTTTTATAGATGCGGACCTGCTCTTTTGTCTCCATTTGCCCCTCGGAGGAAAGGGCGGCCTCAGCTCCTTTTTGGATCGGATAGGCAAGGCCATTGAATTTGATATTCTGCCTTTTTTT
>JASHWM010000125.1 GCA_030044075.1 Candidatus Rhabdochlamydia sp.
CGAACTGTTAGGAGTCCAAGCAAAGAAACTATTACTGTTAAGCCTACGATGCAAAAAGCCTGCGCCCAATTCGGCATATTATATATAATATTAACTAGCATGTGATTACCGGGATTTGTTTGTTGAAAACATGTTTTTTTATTTGAAGACTAAAAAACATGGCCATTTCCTTGCAAGGGGCTTTGAATAAGTCCAGTTTTGGGTAAACACCTAAATTTCTGCAAGAATTGATCACCCGGCCATATTCAGCGCTCTGCCAATCAAAAATCAGCATCAAGCACTACACGATAACTCGGCTTCTCGGTTTCAACATGGGCAATGGCCTCGTTAACCTTGCTCATCGGGTAATGCTTAGTTCGGGGAATGATATTATGCTGCTCTGCAAAACGCAGCATTTTGTTAAATGAACTTCGGGATCCTCCAGGTGAGCCGGAAATTTGCGCCTGCGGGATAAGCAACGACAACACCGAGACAGGGATCGGCTCGAAGATAATGCCCAAGAAATGCAGGCGCCCTTTGGGTGACAACAGAGCCATGACCTTATCCCACTGTAAAGGTACGCTGGCCGTCACGATAATCAGATCGAGCTGTCCTTTCAGACTTTCCCATTCGCTAGTATCTTTGCTCGAAACAACTTGGTTTGCACCAAGACTCTTGATCTCATCATACTTTGCCTTAGTTGACGAAAACGCTGTAACCTTGCAACCCCATGCATGATAGAATTGAAGTGCAAGATGGCCGAGACCCCCGATTCCAAAAACACCAACTCGGTCCGTTGGTTTAACATGGAACTCCATAAGGGGGGAAAACACGGTAATTCCGGCACAATACAAAGGGCCCGCATCTGCACTGTTCAGCCCTTCTGGCAACGGTATAGCCCAGAGCCAGTGAGTTCTTATCCGTTCAGCAAAACCGCCATAGTTGCCAAAGATGGTCTGCTTGGAAGAGGAACATAGTTGCTGAGCGCCTTCTAAGCATGGTTCGCAATGCTGGCAACTCCCTACGAACCAGCCCACACCGACCGTTTGCCCCAATTTGAGTCCTTTGTTTTTGGCGGTATCACCTAGCCCGACAATGCGGCCGACAACTTCATGTCCCGGAACCAAGGGGAAGGGAATATTTCCCCATTCATTTTTGATAAATGAAATATCCGTGTGGCAAAGACCACAATGATCGACTTGGATCTCAACCTCTTCGGGGTTTAACGGAGGCAAATCGTAAGTAAAAGGTTCCAACTTTGCACCCGGTTTAAGCGCCGCCCATGATTTTACTTTTACCATACTTTGTTCCTTAGGTTCTGGATTTGCTTACAATTGAAAATCTTTAACGCTATATCTATTTTAGGATGCGTTTTGTGTCAATTTTTTAATCAAAAAACACCAATTGGGTCAGAACAAACTTCGACTTTCCCTTCTTCAGAACAGTGGAGCACAGCGCCTGCGATAGAATACAACTGAAGAACCCATCTCGGCGTGATCAGCGGCGTGTGGTTCACGATGGCGGGCCGCAATGCGGCACAGTTCGCCAACTGGACCACTGCCATCAATTTCTATTTCTGAAAGTTCTATCTTCGAAAGATAATTTTTCGAATAGCCTTATCCTAAAAAAACCCTAGCGAAACATCTATTCCTTTTCTCGAAGTGCTTTAGCATTTCTATAAGCTGTTATTTTTTTGATATTTGAATTGATGCGTTCTTCATATTTTACTCCTAAATTGACATCAAATTCATTAGCAAACTGTAATGAATGCATCAATAAATCTGGGAAAACCTCATTTATTAATTGAGAAATATCTGGCTCATTTCCATGCTCTTTGCTTTCACAGTATTTTGCAATTTTCCCAACGCTATCCATCAAATGGAGCAATATGTGCCTGACTTTTTCAAAATCCCGATTAAACCAAAAAATTTCGTCATACCCCATTTGGAATTTTTGCATTTCCAACATACTTAAGTGTTCATTCATTGATAAAGTTTTGGTTTGATCGAGCAGAATAGGGAAGTCAAAGTTGTCGGTAGTATTATTAGTCCCTGCACTTAATAAGCAGGCTGAAGACAAAAGCATAGAAAAGAAAGGATAATATAATTTCATGGAAAATCCTCTAGAGGTAGGGTTTATCAAGCTCGTTTTTATATCAGAATAATTAAATAGAAAATCCCTATCTTTCAAAGAAAGATTTTTTCCTAAAATTAGGCACTTTGTCCAGTTAAAAGTTCTGAATGTGTCTCTCCATCTCCAAAATTCGGATTAACCCAAATCAAATAAAACTAAGTAAATCAACGACTTAAAGGAAACCGTTAAGTCTTTTTTCTTTTTGTTTAGGCCACTTTTGTCCAGCCTAGTGCGCTAGGGAATGACATATATTAAGTTATTTAGAAAAGTCCAGAAATAACAAAATAAAAAATAAACAATTGCAATTTTTAGTTATTTTATACATCTGTCCCAGGAAGCATATCGTTCTATAATGACTCCTTTTGGTATCGAGACAATAATCAATAAAACGGCACTGGCGATACCGCTAATCAATATTGCTGTAGATCCCGATGAAAAGATAAGAGTCAGTATTAGCACTATCACCCCGGCAATGACATTAACAAAGCGCACTGTTCGAGTGACCTCAGCTGTAGCAATCGCAGCTACAGTCACTATAATTGCTCCTAACCAATGATCGCAGTCAGCGCTCTCGACATTAAAAGG
>JASHWM010000014.1 GCA_030044075.1 Candidatus Rhabdochlamydia sp.
TTTATGAAAGAAAAAAAGGGTGTCTATGTGGCGTACCGGGCCTATGACAAAAAAGATTCAAAAAAATACTTGGATAGGGACCTCATTGCAAGGGGGTATAAGCCTGTTCAGATCACGATTCAAAATAATACTGCTGTAACCTATCTTTTTTCCAAAGAGGGGTGCAGCCTAAAGCAGGCCTCTCCAGGTTCAGTTGCTTGGAGCATCACCAAAATGACAATCCCCCGCTCGATCGGTTATAAAATTGTCGGGTTCTTGTTTTGGCCCTTGATGATCCCGGGAACGATCGACAGCATTATGACGTTTCATACCCACAACATGTTAAAACAAGACTTTCATGCGAAATCGATCAAGGACAAAGACGATGAGGAAGCAATACTTCCTTATTCGACTGTGCACAGGGTTGCCTTTGTGGAAGAAAAAGATTATCATGAGGACTTCCGGATAACGCTCATTGATAAAAAATCCAAGGACGACATCGTTTTTGATACGCCAGAAATGATGCGCATCGAAGAAGGGAATGAAGAGGAAAATGTGGAAGGAAACAGATAGTTTCTTTCAGAGGTGTTTTTCTTAGACTGTTAAGAAACTGCCTGCGACCCCGGATATTCCGCCAGCACTGCGCAGTCCCGACAAGATTCCCTTTGCAGTAGACGAATTGTCTTTTTTAGAAGTTGTTTTTGGCTCCAAGTGCTTTGGAACATAAAACATTTTCAACCGCCCTGGAGCAAATAACTCAAGGGGAACAGACTGTAGCGGATTATCGGAAACGGTGAAGTATTTCAGCTGAAGAAGCATCACTATACTTTGAGGAAGGGCCGGGATCTTATTTTTGCTTAGGAAAAGTTCTTCTAGAAGTTTCAATTCTCCGATCTCTTCGGGCAGCGCTGCAATCTTATTTTCCACGAAGTTCACTTTGACCAGTTTTTTTGCCTCTTTTATTGCAGGCGGTAGGGAAGTGATCTCATTGTTCTTACCTGAAATGCTCTTAAGGTTTGGAAGAGTTGTAAAATCCGGGAGGATTTTGATCTTGCAGTTATTGAACTCCAAGACCTCAAGGCTTTTTGGCAGTTTGGGGAGTTTGGTAAGGGGGTTATTTGAAATGATCAACTTCTTTAGTTTTGGTAAAAGGGCCAGCTTATCGGAAATTTTCACAAGGCCTGCATCAGAAACTTCCAGTTCTTCGAGTTCTTTTAGTTTTTCGATCTCATCTGGAATTGCTTTTATTAGATTATTGCTGAGCTTCAATACCCTCAGGTGGTGTAAGCTAAAGACCTCTTTAGGCATAGAGGTCAACCGATTGATCCTCAAATCAAGGGCCTCCAAATGAGATTCCTGGAATTCAGGCTTGTTTTGGCTTAAGGCCTCAGCTGGAGGAACATTTTCAGCTGCTAGGGCAGTTTCTGCCATAGCAATACCTTCAAGCTTGTTTCGATAGAAGGAAAGAGAGACGATATGGGGATTTGCAAGAAGCGCCCTGGGAACGATGGTAATTTCGTTGTCTTCAAAATCAACGATATGGACAGGTAATTTTGTTGCTGATCTAGGGACTTCTAGAAGCCTGGACGAGGTGACCTTAGCTTCTCTAATCGGCCTTGTAAGAGCTCTCATTTGATCGAAGATCGTCCTTACTTTTGCATCTTGCGGTAATGTTGCCCATGAAGGACCATGTTGATGGCGGGGCCAAAGTTTATCCCAGAAGATGATTACATGCTGTTTGTGGACCCATTTCGACCAAGTTTTGTAAAATTCAGGATTCCAGGCGCTCTCATTTGGAAATTGAAGGAGGATGTTTGGATCTAGATTTTGAATAAGGGAGACTTGGAAATTAAAAATAAGCTGGATTTTTTGAATTAGACCGAGGTCCTTGCTTTCCCATACTTCCTTTGCGTAAGATCTGAGGATGGGCAGGTCAGAACCGCAAATAAGTCTTTGTATAAATTTTTTTTGAAAAATTACATCGCTTAATGCACCCCTCATCTTCCTATCTACAAGGATCGCTCTTGGATTGCCCGAATGAAGCACAATCTGTTGGAGCATCTCAGCTGGCATTGTATTTAGGTTTGGCGCACTCATTGTAATTTTATTTGGTTTGTTGATTTCGCGACAATTCTAATAAAAACATGCAATTAAATTAAAGAATAAATCGCCCGTTTCAAAATTTAAATTAAATTGTGCGCCGTAGATCTTTACTATTAGAAGCTTGAATTTTCAATTTCTACTCGTTTTTGGAACAAACAGATACATGGAAAAATAACTCTATCGTCCTAATAATTAGAAGCTTAATCGTTTCTTCATCAAAAACAGGAGGAACATTAACAGGGTGGTTTTCTTATCTATCTGAAAATAAATCAGTTAAGGAATTTTGCCTTTTCCTTGAAAACTCATTTGCAAGTTATTCATTCTTAGTATCTTTAATTTGTTGTAATAAATATTATTCAAAAATAAACTTTAAATTGTTAAAATTATTGTTTTACTAATTAAATAATAAAATTATTATTATGATTTCAAGTTCTGGAGGAGAATTAGTTCTTTCTAGGGACATGTATCGGATCAAACAGGAAGCTGATGACCGAAACGTGGCCGGGGTCCGTATTACCTCTGATTCTGTTCGCAGTCACATTGAGTGGACCTCCCAAGGAGACGCCACGGAATTGGGAAGGACGATTAAAGAGGTTAACAGATACGTCGCCTCAAAAAGCCTGACCCTTTCAGATGGGGGACCGCTTTCTCAATCAGACATCAATTACCTTCGCGGGAACCTTTTGCTTTTGAACAAGGCAAGGCTTGCAGAGGGCATTAAGAATATTCCAGTGCGCAACCTTATCCTTGCATTCCGCATGAGCTTTCTTATCCCCGCCAAAGTTTCCAATGAAGAGATTTTGGACGACATGCAAAAAACCCTTCTTTACCAACAACAGAGCAGGCTGGTCCCTTCCAAGAATTGGGTCGACTTTTTACAGCTTTTGAACCAAGTCATATGCTATGAAGAAATCGTAAAAAATCAAAAAACGGTCGACTACGGACAGATCCTAGGCGGAAGACTTGCTGCCAAAACGACAAGAGAGCAGTGTTTGGCTTATTTGAGGCACCAGCTTACTTTGCAAACAGAGATCTCGGATAAAATTTTGAGAAGGATCGAGAAGGTCCCTGAGCTCTCTTCCAAGATCGTCAACCTGTTCAATTGGTCCATGTTTAAAATCGCATTGCCCAGAGGCGCTTCAAGGGAGTGCGGCGTTGTAATCGATAGAAGGCTCTTAGAAAGCGTTCCACAACCTTGCATGGTAGGGTTCGACCAAAGGTTTGATGAGATTGTTTGGGTGCCGTCTGAAATCTATCCGTCCTATTGTAAAAAAAGTGGGTATTCCAAAGGAGAGATGGAATCCAAAATTCGCGACAAGCTCCTGGAGGTCCTCTCTGACCCGCAAGCCTTTCAAGAGGAGATAGGGGATTTTGAAAGCCTTTATAACCTATTTGCCAATTTGGAAGGGATCCTCTCAAGAGGTCTCTACTATGAAAAAGAAAAAACCGAAAAAATCCTTTTCCTTCTGGATGAAGCAAGCCAAAAGTATGTCCAGGCAAGAGCAGATTCTCTGTTGACCCAAAGGGACATCTGCACAAATTTTGCTAGGTTCAAAGATTACCAGCAAAGGTTGGACAAGTTTTTCTCTAAAACTGATAACAAAAGCAGTTTTTCAAAGTGGGTTGAAGAGGGCGGCCTAAAAGATGCTCTTAGGGACCGGTTTGCCTATTTAATCACAAACTACTTTGCAGGGTTGACTAAACCGCTTGAAGTCATCTACCTTCAAGGTGAGTTCGACGAAAAAGTTCTCCTTGCAATGAAAGAAAAGTACAGCAACCTGACACTTGCTGCAATTCAAAATGAATTGTGCCAACCAGAGTTCGAATTGCTCCTGAAAGAGTATTTTGGCAGTGATTTTTCTTATTTTGAGGGGCTTGTCGATACACAGAAAAAGCGCGTCGATGAACTTCTTGGCCAATGGGAGCAGAATCACGTTGCCAAGCTTGCCACAAAACATGTGAGAGAGTTTGCAGTGAAGGTTGAAGAAGCAAGATCTTTTTCTGATGACGCCAAGTTAGCCTTTTTCCTGGATTTTATTACTCCTATCTATAGCAGTTTTATTCGCCTTGAGGAGTATGTCGCATGCATAAAATCGTTGCCCGAGGAAAAACAAATAGCTCTGCACCTTGACAGAGCAAAAGGGATTAAAGAGAATATCGAGGCCATCTACAAGGTTTATACGAAAGGATTCCCTGAAAATTTCTTAAGGGCCATCCAGTATCGCTCCGAATTCGAGAACTTCCGCCAGGCTTTTAATGCAGGGATTTCTTCACTCCCAAAAATATCTCCAGGCTTGTTGCAGGTCTTTGTGGATGCTTACTCCTTGGAAAATCCAGGTGTTGAAAGAGAGGAGCTTCTAGAGAGAATTCAACAAAATCCATCGATCCTGTGCACAATAACTGCTTCTGATGGTTCCTTGTTATGTGAAAAGATCAGCCGCCTCTACGATGTCAATACGGGAAATACGTTTAGAAAAGAAGAGCTTTCCGCTTTAACAGATGCAGCTTTAGGAAGCTGGACCGAGAATTTATATAGGGGGCTCCCTGTGCTGAGAAGCGCGATCACAAACCTTGTAGAACTTGGGACCAAAGACTCGAAGAAACTCAAAGAACAAGAGACCTATAAAAAAGCAATCGGAGACCTAAAAGATACAAGCATTGGTACATTCCAGGTGCTCTATGATCCTTTTTTAATGTCTTTTCAGCTTGTGACCAGCAGGATTTGGATGCCTATTGAGAATTACATCAAGATCCTTGGGCAAAATCACCCGAAGCATGTCCTTCTGATGACTGTCTATCAGCAGCTCAAAGAGCTGTCCATTTGGGCAAATCTAAATAATAAATAATTTGCATTGAAGGAAATCAATCCCTTTTGCTAAGCTCTTCACTTTCATGGCGCGGGGTGGAGCAGTGGTTAGCTCGTTGGGCTCATAACCCAAAGGCCGGAGGTTCGAATCCTTCCCCCGCTAATTTTACTTTCGTTCTCTGGCGGTATAGCTCAGTTGGTTAGAGCAACGGAATCATAATCCGTCTGTCGTTGGTTCGAATCCGACTACCGCTATGCTTTTCAATCCCATAGACAAATTTG
>JASHWM010000126.1 GCA_030044075.1 Candidatus Rhabdochlamydia sp.
AAACAGACGCCTTTTGCTTATCTGCTCACCTCTGATGAAGGAAAAGATGGGATGACCTTGGACCTGTTCATCTGTGATCTTAGCTATCTTGGAAAGGGCCTTGCCGTGCAAATGATCCAGGAATTCCTGATCAGCCAATTCCCGGATAAGAAGGAAGTCTTCATCGATCCAGAGGCCACGAATGCCCGCGCAATCCACGTATATAAGAAGGCAGGCTTCCAAATCGTTGGTGAGTTTATTGCCAAATGGCACCCGGTGCCCCACTACAAAATGCAGCTGCATATGAAAGACCTCTTACAGCACTAGGATATTTATGAAAAATAGACAGTTTGAGGGATGGACCCATCTCGAACTTGCTGCCGGGAACTATGGGATGGACGGTCACACAAGAGCCTCACAGGAGAAGACCATTCTAATGAAAATCCCAGATGTCTTTGATGTAGAAACCTACTTTGCAGACCTCGAAGACTCCGGACGGGGGTTTTATCCGCCAGAAGACCAGTACGGAGTTCTGTTCCAGACCTTGGACGAGCTTGTCCATCGCTTTGGGAATATAGGGGTCTTCCATGTCAACGATCTCTATGAAGACTACGCCAAGCTGGCTACAGAAAGGCTCCAGGAATATGCAAAGATAAAAGGGTACCGCTCTGTTGTGATTGAAGCAGTCCCTGGTGATTACCAGTATTTAGATTGCGGAAAGAACCTTTCAAAATACAACAAAAAGAGATACCAGAGCGTCCATCTAAAAAACCCTGAACTTTCGCTCTATCATGATAAAATGATGGGAAATCAGTTCTTCTCATCGGAAAGATCTCGCCAAGAGGCCAGGGAGCTACTTGCCACCCTCGCCTCTTTTTCCGAAGAAGGGCTCTATCTTTTTATAACGTATTACGATACCGAGGTCTGTTTCGTCCCGCCTGAAGAAAAAACCGAATTCATGGACAAGAATATCTTCTATCGACATACAGGCCAGTGGAAGACCGTCCCCTACATTTTCCCCGAAGGAAACCGCATCGGTGAGCAGAATGGAAAAGTCTTCTTTATTAGGGCCGGTCTTACGTAGTTTTCGATTAATGTCCCTGTTCCCTATCTTCTGGCATTTGTTCTATAGCAGGCCTCCATTTGGGTTTTTGCCCTGAAGAGACATATCCATATTCATTATCACCGATAGGATCTTCGGTGTACTGGTAGGTGCCTTCTGGAAAATACTCCGCAAACTCCGGCAGGCAGTGTGCAAACTCGGCTTTGCACGGCTCTTGCAGCTGACTGGGTTGAATCCCTTCATAAACCTTCAGAACATTTGCAATCCCATCGAACATCATCCGCCCAACTGATTTGTCATAGATTGTGCTGATCTCTTGGCCATCGCGCTCTGTGATCAGCTGACCTGTATATAACTTGCTGGTGTCTAATCCAAGTTCATCAAGTTTTTTTGTATCGACAGCCGCATCAAAATCGATATGGCCAATTCGTCCTGTAAAAGTAATTTGATCTTTGTCAGAAACAAATTCCAACCTTCCGTTCTGTCCATGGGGTTCTAAAACGATCCCTGTGTTTCTAAAAACACCTGTCCAACTACGGATAACAGGAAAATAGACATTCTGGAGGACAAACTCCACTTTTTCTTCTCTTGTTTGATAATTCCTCAGAATTTTAATGAGTAGTGGAGGGTCCTGTGGGTTGTTCGGATCAGTTCCATATAGAGCAAATAGAGGCATCGAAAAGGTTTTTTGGCCTATCAGAGGATACAGCTCGGTATTCCTGTGTAAATATCCCCATCCTTTTAGTTTTGGCTCCCTTTGCAAAATGAATGCTGCACCAAATCCTTCTTTCATGATGGCTGTATGGGAATCGCTTGACGTATCAAGATACGTTGCCAAACGCCTTGAAACCTCAACAGAATGCCCAATGGTCCCTGGACCGAGCCTTCTGTCATAGCGTGAAATTTTTCGGTGAAGGTCAAGTTTAAGGGCGCTGCGCGATTCATCCCATATCCTAACAGTTCTTGTAGAAGCAGTAGGAAATACTTGCAATGTTCTTGCAATGGGCCTTGATACAATCTCCTCAACCATCGGGGCCTCAGTGTTGCCAGGATGCACTGGGAATCTAATTTCTCTTTCTGTGATAAAATCCCTGAGGACAGGACTTGATTCATCGGAGACAAATACGTTCACCTTGGAAGGATCTAAAGAATAGACGGGACAATCAAATGGGGCAGAGTTTTGAGTAGATTGAAACTGTTCTGGCGTTTCATTAATCGAGGAATGCTTACTGTAGCCTTGTGTTCCTTCACGGACAATCTCCGAGTACACTTCCATTTGTTCTTGAACTGAAAGAAAGCCAGAATGATCTACCCTCCAGCCACTTGTATATGTGCTGTCAAACGACATAAAAAACCTCTTAAATGCGTAATTATTATTACTTTAATATTATACAAATTAATTTGAATTAATTCGACAGTAAAGTTAAATATTAACTATTAATCTATTTTAAAGATGTATGTTTTTATTATTTAATAGCTTGTAGAAAAAGCAACTTTTGCACAAATGGGGTAAACCACCTTGATAAATAGACACATTCTATTGATTTTCAACTGGATAAGGCATAAGCAAGCAAACTTTTATCAAGTTCAGCAAAATTGGGTGCATCGGATTGGGTTTTTTGGTATAATATTTCAATAATTATTATGAGATGTTATGAAAAAATTAATTGAAGGGATTGTCGATTTTAGAAAAAACCTCACCGATGAGTACCGGACCCTTTTTTCCAAGCTCGCCCTAGGCCAAAAGCCGGATGTCCTCTTTATTGCATGTTCTGATAGCAGGGTCGTCCCAAACCTCTTTGCTTCGACAAACCCCGGCGACCTCTTTGTTTTGAGGAACGTCGGAAATCTTGTCCCCTCTGATGATTCTCCCTCTCAAGATTCGAGCACTTTGGCAACGATCAAATTTTCAATATTGAACCTCAATGTTTCGGACATTATCGTCTGTGGGCATTCGGAGTGCGGCGCGATCCAGGAGATCACTAAAGGGGTCGACAACATTTGCTGCCCCCATCTTAAGTCCTGGCTGAAAAACGGCGAAGAATCCCTCGATAAGGTAAAAAAAGGGCTTGTACTGAACCCTTCTCTTTCTTTTCATAACCAAGTCTCCCAAGCCAACGTCCTCCAGCAGATGGAGCACATTGCAAAATATCCTTTCATTCAGGAAAGGCTCCAAAACAACAAGCTTCGCATCCATGGCTGGTGGTTTGATATTGGACAGGCCGATGTCTATTGCTACGAACCATCGCTTGGCCAGTTCGTATTGATCGATGAAAAAGAAGCCAAGTTAATTTTGGAAAGATTAGGATAGTCTTTTTTCCCTCTTCTTGGGAATCATACAATAGGATTTCCCACTATGAAAAAATATACTTTCAAACCATACAATCCGAAGTTCCCCAAACTTTTTGAGAAAGAAAAAGAAAGGATCGCTGCGCACATTGGAAATGCTCTCATCGAGCATATTGGCAGCACAGCGCTGCCGGGACTTGGTGGAAAAGGGATCATCGATATCGCCATCAAAACTTCCAAAGAAGAGATCCAGCATCTTTCGCAAAAGTTGCAACAGATCGGCTATGTGTTCAGAGAATCTGCAAGCACTTCCGAAAGATATTTTTTTAGGATTGACCTCCCCGATGAAGAAGAAGGCACAAGGAGGTACCACGTCCATTTAATACTTGAGGAAAGTAGAGAATGGGATAGAATGATCCTATTCAGGGAATATCTGAAGCAAAACAAAGAAGAACTTGAGAAGTACGCCGACACTAAAAGAAAAGCTGCTGAAGAGGTCAACGATGACGGGGAGAAGTATCGAGAATTAAAAGCTCCCATCATCGAAGAGATCTTAAAGAAAGCCGCAAAAGAAGGTGCAATATGAAACTGCTTGAACAAGTGACATTTGATTTAGGAAATCGATTTACCGATCGGATCCAAAAAGAAGGCACATCTTCTTGCAGCGCGCTTTGGATGATTTTTCAAGATACAAAACTCCTCGTGTACAAAGACACCATGTTGCCCTGTCAAACATCCGGACTTTCTTTACAACATTCCGTTTATATGGGCATCTTTCAAAACCTGGATGTTTTTGTAGGAGAAATAGGACATCATGAAACTATTCCACAAGAAGCAATGTGGTCTGATCTCAAAGCGCTTTATGGAAAGATCGATGAGGCCTTTTTAGCCCTTGCAGGAAGAGCCTCCCAGCTTATTTTGTGGGAAAAAACACACCAGTATTGCGGCCAATGCGGTGAAAAGACGATCGATCGGCCCAATGAACGGGCAAAAGAATGCCCCTCTTGCAAACTCCTCTCTTTCCCAAAAATCTCTCCTGTCGTCATGGCGCTTGTACAGAAAGATGATGAGATCCTTCTTGCAAGAGGCCCCCAATTCCCAAAAGGGTTTTATAGCGTCATTGCAGGTTTTGTAGATCCCGGCGAATCTTTAGAAAGCTGTGTCAGACGAGAAGTTTTCGAAGAAGTCGGCATTGAAGTCGAAGACATCAAATACTTAACAAGCCAACCATGGCCTTTTCCAAGTTCGCTGATGATCGGGTTCACCTGCAAATGGAAGAGCGGCGAGATCAGGATCGATCCTTTAGAGATCGAAGATGCAAGGTGGTTCAAAAAAGACAACCTTCCCATTATCCCCGAACACATCAGCATTTCAAGGGCCCTGATCGATTCAATCTTTCCTACTCATTAAGGCTCGTTTCCAGGATAAACAATCATCCCCTTTTTCACTTTTAGAAATGACGTCAGCTTGTGGCGTCTTGCAGTTTTCTTGCTTTGAATATGGAATGCCTTCCATTTCTGTAGCGTTAACGCATCGCAGATGAGGCTGCGATGGCATCGCCAGGGCACTGCTTCCGCGCACATGATGGCGCATCTTTTTTTTAAGGACACAGCCTGCAGTTTTTCCAATCCTTTTTTGAACTTGTCCGTCTGCATATAATCCGCAAATCCCCGAAAAGAAGCATTGACCCATCCTGTATTGATCGAATCTTTTGCAGCATGGCGCAAGCCTCCAAGGTCTTTCAGATGACGGTACCCAATCCCCGCTTTTTTTAAGGAGCGCTTCAATTCTTCTTGATTGTACTGGGGACAATGCCTTGATTTCGGAATGCTCCTGATATCGACCACCATTTTAATTTGATGGGCCATCAAAAGATCAATGAACGCATCGATCGGCCTTGTCGAATGTCCGATCGTATACATGCGATGGTCCGATAAAGAAGTTGATGTTGCCATAAACAATTCTCATAAGGTTTTATTTTTGTGATACAAAAAATTCAATTTATTCACTCTCTAAATTCTTCATAAAAAATAATCAAACTAAACAAATATTTTATTGAAAAATTAATAAAAAAGTGAGATTTAAAGAATTATGAAAAAATATATTCTCACTACATTATTTATTCTTCTTTGTTCAATCAATATTACATCCTGCTCCTCGAAAAAAGGAGCGGCACAGGGTATGCCGCCTGTGCCTGTGACAGCATTTCAGGTGGAGGCAAAAACAATTCCCGCCCCTTTTCAGTTTGTGGGAGTTGCGCGAAGTTCCCATGAAGTGGAGATCCGCTCGCGTGTCGAAGGATATTTGTGGAAGATCGCGTATACGGAAGGAAGCATGGTCAACCCTGACGATCTTCTCTTTCAGATCGATCCAAGGCAATATGATGCAGACCTTGAGGCAGCGCTTGGAGAACTAGATAGGCAAAAGGCTATATTATGGAGAGCGCAGCAATCCCTGGACCGAATACAACCTCTTTATGAGCTCAATGCTGTCAGCTTGAGGGACCTTGACAATGCGACAGCTTCTGTGCTGTCAGCCGAAGCATCGGTCATCGTCGCAAAGGCAAATGTTCTGAATGCGGAGCTCAACCTAAGCTATACAAGGATCACATCGCCCATCAAAGGTCTTACAGGAAGAGCGGCCTACAAAGAGGGCACCCTGATCATCCCTTCCGTCAACGGCCTCTTGACGATCGTTTCGGTGATCGACCCTATCTGGGTTCTTTTTAGTGTCTCGGACAACGAGCTTTTGCAAGCCCATGGCGAAAAAAGCAGGAACCAATTAATACTCCCTCCCCAGCAAGAGTACTCTGTCTCCCTGAAGCTCGCCAACGGGACGATTTTTCCTGAAGAAGGGAAGGTCAACTTTTCCTGCCCCTCCAGGGGAGTCCGCCCGGTGAGCTTCCCTATGCGACCGTCTATTATCAGCAGCTGATGTTCGGCGACATTACTTGTGAGCCTATCCCTCCATATCCTCCTAATCTTCCTCCCATCCCATGCTCCTGTAATGATCCTGTGTCTTGCAGCCAGATTTGCGAGATCATTTGCCCAAGTGTTGGATTGGGGGACGAATAATTTAGGGTTTTTCAAGGGTGATATAGATGCGCTCGACCCCTTTGTTGGCGCGTTTTCGCCTTAAGGTCACATATCCTATTTCCGCAGTAGTCTTGACGTGGGTCCCTCCACATGGAACGGTTGCCAATCCCTGAATTCTCCAGTAGCGTTTCCTTTTCTCGCGGTCGATGTACCCCGTTTCAATGGGAACATCGGAATCGATGATCGCTTTGAATTCGGAAAGCAGCATGGGAAAATACGCTTCAACGTTTTCTGAGAGCAGAAAGTCAACCCTTGCTTTGTCTTCCGACATATGGGCTCCTACCTTTTCAATTCCCACATGGTCGATTTCTTCTGGTAAAAGTTCCTCACCTT
>JASHWM010000127.1 GCA_030044075.1 Candidatus Rhabdochlamydia sp.
TGTTGTCCTAACCCCTCCTGAAGCGATCGAATCTGTAAAGGAAAAAATTGAAAATGAAAAAATTCCTATTGAAAGCTCAGACATCGAGATGATCCCTAAATCTTATGTTGAATGCGACGCTGAGACAGCTGCGGCAAATCTCGCTCTGATTGAGTGGCTTGAAAACATCGATGATGTGGATGCTGTCTACCATAATATGAAATTATAATCTTTATTTTAAAATTTTCAATTTAATTGAATTAAATTGAAATAATAAATAAAATATTAACGATTTAGTTTTATTTTGTTTATTTATGACATCTACAGATATTGTTAGATATTTTTTTAATGCAGCGAAAGACCTGGCTGCCAGCGATCCGGTCATTTATCTTGATCCTTCGAACGAACCGATTATTCGATCGATAGAAAGAGAAAGACAAGAGATCAATATCAGGACCTGGACTATTTTTTCAGAAGCACTGAAAGAATATCTGGGGGAGAAGCGCTTTCAAAGGATTTGCGAATACTATGATGTCGATGTCGACTCGTATATTGAAAATGGCACACCGCTTCTTGCCAGGCATATCGAAATTTTTGGGGTGGGAGCCTCAATCCTTTATACGGAAGATTTAAAAGAAACTTCCGAGGACAAGCTGAGACGGTACACTCCTGAGCAGCTTGCAGAAAAGATCAAAGGGCTCAACGTCGTTGACTATATTGGAAATACTGTCAAAATGAGTTCCTTGCGCGGGCATCCCACGGAAGGAAACGCATTTTTTTACTATAATCGTTATCTGAACGATAAAGAGCGCGTGCAGTTGACATCCGATATTGCAGAGATTGAAACCCCTCGCAGATATTACGAACGCTTGTCCAAGGCTATCGCCAGCAAAGAAATCCATGATAAGTCTATTCTGGGGGCACCTACTTATGATGGGAGCATCGATTACTATAAGGTCTATCGAACGATTGCAGATGGGAATGGGCTTGTCGGATACGCGCTCAAGCCTATTTCGGAAACATCGAAATTAGACCCTCTTATTGTGTTCCGGTCCACTCCTTTATATCCTTCCGCTATTGATGTAAGGGAGACATGGTTGAACGATCTGGACAGCACAATTGGAGAGCGGGGATATCAGTCAGCAAAAGAAGCCTTGTCAGATCTGATGACGAACTCGAAATTTTGTCCAGAAGGCAAAAAGGCCGTCGTTTTGGGATTTTCTCTTGGAGGGACCCATGGACAATTTTTCGTTGCCGATCATTGGCCCAAGGTAAAAGAAGGCTATTTTTTCTGCGATCCGAGCATTGACGAAGCAACAGCAGATGCTTTTGCAGAGGCAGTGAATGAAAAAGAGGAAGGGGAAGTTGATTTGACCCTTCATATTTTCCGGACAAGGGGGGATATCGTGCACCTCGGAGGAGTCAAACACCTTGGTTTTGGTGTGAAACACCCTGAAATGATCGAACTTGTGGAAATCATTCCTGATCAGAACGTGGATATCAGCATTGCAAGACTTCATGGGACGAGGTTTTTTGACGACCCAGGAATTGATTTTGTTGAAAAAGTGTATGAAGGCGAAGAGCTTCAAAAAGAACTTTATAATACTTTACGAGGAAATTTTACGGTCTGGGTCGAAAGGATCCGTTACTTCCTTGGATCCTATATCCTGGCGCCTTGCCTGTTTTTCCTTACAAATACCATCAACTGGATCACTTCATGGTTCGGATTCAAAGTATTCCGAAGCAGCCAAAGTGACCCAGAATTTGAATAGCAGACATCAATCTTTTGAAGTGATGTACTCGCCAATTTTGCGCACATCGTCCTTAGCAACCCTTTCATAGCGGAACTCATTGTCATTTGCAATGACCCCTTCGACCAAGGAAGCAAGCCTTTTATGGTTCTTCCTTGAAAGATTTTGCATCGTAAAGGCCTTGACTTGTTCATAGGTCAGGCTTTTTAGCGCATCGATCCTTTTTTGAACAAAGAGGAAGTCGGCATCATACTCAAAGGCCAGGGTATGCAAGAGGTTTGCCATTCCCTGGAGGTTTTCTGGAGGGATCTCCAAAGTTTTCACAAGCATGCTTCGGATCGTTTCAAAACGCTCTTCGGAAAGGCAATCTTCAAAAGATTTTTGAAAGTTCTCTAAGATCAGCTCGAAGCGACCAAGGAGCTCTAGGGGAAGGTGCGAACTTGATTGGATGGCAAAAAGCTGGAACAGCTGTTTTTCGATCTCATTGTCCCAAGCCCTTACAATATATGCTGTTTGCTGCTTGGTTCGGAGGGTATCAAAAAAAGTCTCCTGGAGGACTTTGGCGAGGACTTGCTGGCAGGCCCTTTTTTCAAAGGAAAAAGGACCTTCCTGAATTGCCAGAACAAGCCCATTTCCTTGCATATCGGTCGTCTGCTGGACCATATACGGCCCCTGGTTTTCTGGGAGGACAAGGACATGTTTATGGATGTGGTCGGAGACCGGATAGGGGGTGTAAGGAAGTGCGTTCCTCAGATTTTCCCACAGGTTTGTCGCTTGCGATTGGGTGAGGTTCCCATACAGGATCCCCTCGATGTACAGTTGCTTGGAGAACTTCTGGGAGAACTCAATAAAATGGTCATAGGTGATCGTCTGAAGCGCCTCGAACTTTTCTCTGTTTGTCGGAGAGACATTAGAGATCATATGCGATAAGGCTTCTAAAGCTTGCTGTACGGCCAGCTCCTTTTCGAAATTTTGATAGCGGCTCGCATGCTGCTGTTTATAGATGTCAAAGTCTTCACGGGATGGATGAACTTGCTGAAGGTTTTTAAAGACATCGTGAGAGATCTTCGGCGCCTTGTCGCTGAACCCTTGCACGGCGATCTCCACCTGGAGCGGATCGGAAAGAAAAAAGACGTGGAGGCCTGCCTGGCTTGCAAAGTTTAGAGAAGAAGAGAGCTTCTCTCTTAGCGCGGTCAAGTAGAGCTCTTCTAACACAGAAGCTCTTGGAGATCCGTCAAGGAGCGGGCTCTTTAGCGAAAAGATATAAGAGGTCTCGGGAACTTTGTAGTAGCTATCAGAAGAGTAATAAATTTTTTCTCCATCGTCATCGGAAAGGATGATCGGCGATGGAAGCTTTTTCTCAGCAGCTTCTGAAAGGATTTTCAAGGAGCCTGGAATATAAGGGTTTTGCCCGGGAAGATTAAGGAATGGAACAGGTTTTGCTTCCTGGCATGCCAGAAAAGTTGAGGCAGGGATTTCGCGGATCGTGTACTCGGCATCCATCCATTTTTCTTTGGTATCTGGAGCAATACCGGTCAGCTTTGGGTCTGCGATAACAGAATAAAAACCATTTTGAACAGTGAGGTGCTCAAGAAGTTCTTTAAGAGTGCTTGGTGAGTAGCCTTTCGGAATGAACGAATTTTCCGGGAAGGTGCTTAAGCTTTCGTCAACCATATTGTGCGCATAGCCCATGACAAAACCAAAAGCATCCTGGCGCGCCTGGTATTGATAGTTGATGGTCGCAAGCTTTTTCATCTCTTCGAACAAATAGCCTGGGATCCCGTTTTCTCTGATCCTTGCAAGCATTTGGAAACAGTTCAAAAGTGTCTTGTCGATCTGGGATACACCTTGAACGGTCAAATCAATATTGATCGAAAAGAGGATGTTCTTTTGTCCAAGTGGTTCGACCTGGACATCGATGTGCTCAGCGATCTTCTCTTTTTTCAGAAAGGTCAAAAGGGATTTTTCATCTTCGCTCCCCAGGACGTATGCGAGGAGCTCGGCATATTTTTTCCCTTCCAGCGTGCTGAAATCAGGAGGGAGTTCCCAGTTGAGAGAAAGCTTGCGCCAGTCGCGGACCGGCTTGATGTAGGTGATATGTCCAAGCTGGCTTGGAGAAGTCATCTTTTCTGTGAGATCCACCTGTGCGCTCGGCCTGTTTGGAACACTGGAGAAGTTGCTTACGGCAAGCTTTGTCATTTCATTTAGGGGAAGGGGGGACAGCATCACAAGGTGCATTTTGTTTGCGCTGTAGTTCTTTTCATACCATTTTTTTAACGCTTCCTGCGGAATGTTGGAGAGCGTTGACGCATTTCCCGTGGAGAAACTGGAATTCGGATGGTTGGGGTTCCCTGTTTCCTTGAAGATCATATACTGGCGCCATCCGTCATTCTCAATATTCTTCGAATGTTCCTGGTCAACGGCATGCAGCTCCCGATTAATGCCGGAAGTGGGGAAAAGGGGGTCGATGAAAAAATGGGAGAACCTGTTCAGGGCCCCTTCAAAAGCGCTGCTGTTAATCGAGAACAGATAGACGGTGCGGTCTGGGGCCGTATAGGCATTGATGTTGCCGCTGTGGTCGGTGATGTAGTGCATATACTCGAATTCTTTTGGATATGCTTCGGTCCCCATAAAAAGCATATGCTCGAGAAAATGCGCCATGCCGGGATATTCTTTGGGATCGTTCCAGGAACCTGCCTCAACAGCAAGGGCTGCAGCGGATTTATCAGTATTTGGATCGGAGATCAAAAGGACTTGCAACCCATTGGCAATTTCGATCTTAAGGGTTTTTCTTAAAGCAAGTTCGGGATTCAGAAGGGGCATCTGTGCTTTGTTTTCGATCACACGGAATTTGAGAGGTTGCTCAGCGAAAAGCATTTGAGAGCAAAATAATAGAACAAGTGCGCTTTTTTTCATCGTCGTCCTCTTTAATTAATGGATAAGCTGATCATAATCTTTTTTAACTTGGCTCCAGATATAGTCTGCACGAAGTTGTCTTCTAAGATGTTTGTCTTTTGTTTCGTGCCCTGGGAAATGTTCCATATCGATTTTTGGACCGAAGGCAAGGTGGATCGCTCCTCGTTGTGTGATCCTTTCTTCCCCAAGCTTGATCTGAACGGTCTCAGGAGGAGGGAGGAGATCGTAGGTTGCGAGGGCCAGGGGATAGAAGTGGGTCGGGTGGCTGCTTTTTTTTGCCATAAGGTAGAACATCTCAACGCTCTGCGGGTCGAAAGGAGCCACTTCCACAATTCCTTGCTTGTTTTGGCGGTCGCGTCCACCGCTTGGGGCCACATAGATGCATTTCCCGCCAGAACTCAAAAGTTCGCTCATCAGCTCCATCGTGCGCTTGTTGTGGAGCTGTTTGTTATGTTTCTGCTCGGGAGGATGGTCGATATACCTTTTGGAGTAAATGCATAAAAGGTTGCGCCCCATGCTAAAGGGGACCGCTAGCGGGTCCGTGGTCACTCTTTCCCCTGCGACAAAGATGAGGTCCTCAGCAAGCGGAGCATCGTACTTTTCCAGAAGGATGCTCATCGCCTGAGGGTCCGCCTCGGTCTGGTGGTTGGCCAAAAAGATCACATTCTCCTTGCTTGTGAGATGTCTCAGGATCTCCTGCAAGTGGTCCGTCCCCTTTACATTGGAGGAATGCATCTCAACGAGCGGCTTTACGAAATCAACGCCGAACCTGTAATAATCAAAAGGAGTTCGGATTGCCTCATGATATGGCTCAAAAGTAAACGGACTGAGGAAGTTTTTTTTCACCAGTTCGAGGAATGTGACGAAAAGAGGTTCATAATCCTTGATGTCAATGGAATGGCTGCCAAGTGTTTTCTGATAGCTCTCATAAAAGGAACGTAGGGCTTTCCCGGTCTTTTCAGGGATCGCTTTTTCCTTTGTCGCCTCGTGCAGTTTCTCTAAAAATCCATTAGACATCGAACTTTTTCCCATTGATCGTCGAATAGAATTGGAAATCGTTAAGATGGAGAGTATCCTTCATTCGAAAGCGTAGCTGCACGTTGGCCTTTTCTGCAAGGTCTATGAAGTACTCTTTGTCGCCCTCTTTGAGATAATGCTCCATCTCGGGGTGGTACACAATTTCAATACCAAACTCTTGTTGCAGCGAGAGGAGCTTCCTTAAAGATCGTTCCATCTCTATGGCGACGCTTTCGTGTGTCTTGATAAGGCCAAGGCCGCTGCAATAAGGACATGAAGTGAACATGGTCTGCGTCAAAGATTCCCTGCTCCTTTGCCTTGTCATTTCCACAAGCCCAAATTCGCTCATCCCTAAAATTGTGCATTTTGCAGAGTCGTCTTTCATGGCCTCTTTGAGCCTGTCAAGGACCCTTCTTTGGTTTTTTCTAGACCTCATATCGATGAAGTCGCATACGACAAGGCCCCCAATGTTCCTGATGCGGAGCTGGCGCGCGATTTCTTCTGCAGCTTCCATGTTGATATGGACAAGGGAGCTCTCAACGTCGGCCTTGGAGCTCTGCTGCGTGCTCCTTCCCGAGTTGACATCGATCGTGTACATCGCCTCGGTGCGGTCAAAATAGAGGTAGCCGCCGCTAGACAGCCATATTTTTCTTTTCAGCGCCCTGTCGATCTCTCTTTCGACGTTGAACCTCTCGAACATCGGCACTTTGTCGCGGTAGAGCTCAATTTTTAATGGGTGCTCTTCAGCGTGTTTGGTATAGATCCGCTTGCAGTTTTGATACGTCGCGTAATCATCGATGAGTATCCGATCGAATTTTTTATCGACCGCTGTCACTACAGCTCTTTTGATGATATCAGACTCTTCAAAAAGGCATGTCGGCTTAGAAGCTTTTGCAAAATTGTCTAAAATGGACTGCCAGGAGCGAAGGAGCTCGTTGGCCTCTTCGACAAGGGTTTCTGTGCTTGCATTCACGCTTGCCGTCCTGCAAATCAGGCCCATGTCCTGAGGCATTTCAAATGCCCTGATGAGGTTTTTGAGCCTTTCGCGTGCAGACTTGTCCTCGATCTTTCGAGAAACTCCCCGATGGGGCGTGTTGGGCAGCAATACGAGGTAGCGTCCCGCGATAGAGAGGTTGGATGTCAACCTCGCCCCTTTTGATCCAATGGGCTCTTTGACGACCTGGACAAGGACCGGCTGGTCGATCTTAAGGATTTTCGAGATATCGCTTTCTTTGCGCTGTTTATTTTGTGATTTGCCCTCAAAGTCCATGTCAAAGTCCAGATCGAACATCTCCTGGAATTTTTGCGTGTTTTCAAGGATATCGGAGATATGGATGAAGCCGTTCTCGCTTTCATTGATGTCAATGAACGCGGACTGGATATTGTGTAAAATGTTCATCACCCTGCCGCGATAGATATTACCGGTGAGCTGCCTGGATTTTTTCCTTTCGATGATGAGATCGTGCAGCTGGCCGTTTTTTAAATGGGCATATCGTATTTCTTTTGATTCTACGTTGAGAAGAATTTCTTGCATTCCGTCACCTGTGCTTATGAAGATTTAAAGAGAAAGGCTGAACCCATCTTCTTGATTTTCAAAGAATATAGAAGAACGATTTTAGGTAAAAGAAGGATCTTTTTCTACCTATTTTTTTGTGCAAAGCTCGATTTTGATTTTTTCTAAAAATTGATTTTGCAAAAGATCAAAAGCGCCTTTGATCGCATTTTTTAAGGCCTTCGGAGTCGAGTCTCCATGGGATTTGACAACAATGCCCTCGACACCGCATAGGACAGCACCTGGGTATTCGGTATAGTCGAGTTTTTTTTGTAACTTTTCCAGCCATTCCAAAGACGCATTTTTTGAGGCTTTGAGCTCTTCTTTAAGCTGGTGGAGGAAAAAAGCTGCAATCCCCTCAGCGGTTTTTAAAAAAACATTTCCACTAAAACCCTCCGTGACAAGAACATCGATGTCCCCTTCAAAGACGGCCTTGCCCTCGATATTGCCGGCAAAGAGGGCTGCAGAGTTTTTTTCGGGGAAGAGCTCCTGAAGTTTTTCATAGGTCTCGCGAAGCTCCGGGGTGCCTTTTGTAGCCTCAACCCCGATATTGAGCAAGCCGACCCTTGGGCGAGAGATCCCTCTTGTTTTTTGGTAGGCGATCCCCATCTTCGCGAACTGGACCAGGTTTTTTGCCTTTGAATGGATTGCTGCGCCGACATCGAGAACAGCAATGGCATCATGTTTTGTCGGAAGAAGGGTAAGCAGGGCAGGCCTTGAAATACCAGGGAGCATGGGCAGCTGCAGTTTGGCGCTGCCGATCAGGGCGCCGGTATTTCCAGCTGACACGAACGCATCGATCATGCCGTCTTTGAGCATCTTAATGCCAACACATAGTGAAGCATTCTTTTTTTTGCGCAAGGCCCTGAGAGGGTCGTCGGCCATTGTGATCACTTCAGAGACAATGACCTGTCTATGTTCCTCAGTATTGGGAAAGTGTTTTGAGATCTCTTTTGTTGTGAAAAAAATGAAATCGCAGGGGATTTCCTCAGTCAGTTCTAGGACTGCTTTTGCAAAAGATTCTGGCGGGGTATCGCTTCCGAGAAGGTCGATTCCTATGCAAGGGCGCTTCTTTGCAGAAGCGCGGCTTTTACTTAGTCTCCGCATG
Source organism: Candidatus Rhabdochlamydia sp. (assembly GCA_030044075.1). GTDB lineage: Bacteria > Chlamydiota > Chlamydiia > Chlamydiales > Rhabdochlamydiaceae > JABEVM01. Next base: position 8,324 of record JASHWM010000127.1, read on the forward strand.
GACTACAGATTTCCCTGCATAAAACCCGCAATGGCCACAAGCGTGATGGGGTAGATGGGGAGCTCCACAGTTGGAACACTTTGAAAGCTGCTTAGGTTTTTTAGCGTGATGGGCCCTTCTAGAATTTTTACGTGCATTAGAGGTGCGGTTACGTGGTACTGCCATATTGATACTCCAAAATTTTTACAGAAATTGTATGAGAAAAAGATCTTTTTTTTAAAGATCAAAAATAGTTTACATCAGATTTGCAAAAGGATAGTTCACATCGTCAGAAGGAGTTGTACTCTTTTTTTTCATATAAGAAGCGACAGAGTCCCTATCCGGACAGGTTCCGCCACTGCATTCAAGATAATCTTTTATTTCAAGGAGGATGCATTCCCGGATGATGGGCAGACAGTTGAAAACAGCGGGGATTTCGCTGAGCTCTTCGGTGTGATAGTGATCTTGAATTTTAATTTGATGGGTTGCAGGCTGGTTGCATATGACGCAAGGGCTGACGCTTGTTGCCTCTGCATTGATATGTAAGACGAGGTGGTCTTCTGAAAGATATGCCTTGATCTCAACGGCAACTTGCTCCGGGAAGGAGAGGCTTGATTCTTCCACCTGAAGAAAATCGGGTGAAAATTCTTCTTTGATATGGGAAGTTTGGCCGTCCTTCAGCCGGTCGACATAAATTGTACACTTTTGCTGCATGCTTCACTCTTTGTTCTCGGTAAAGTTTAATACAACTGTGTTTATAGGGCTACGAAAAATGTGAAAAGTAGGTGGTAGGAAAAATTTTATTTTTGCCAAGCAGTTTGCCCAAAGCCGTCTCCCGGACGTTGGATGGAATTGACTTGTGAACTAAGAGTCCTCATGGTAGGATGAAAACAGTTTTTTAATCTAAATTTTTAGTTACGTTGTAGTGCAGCAAAAAAAATATCCGATAGATCCAGAGAAATTTCCTTTAGATTGGATAGATCCGCACGCCCTTACCATTATCGAAAAGTTGAATGAAGCAGGCTTTACAGCCTATCTTGTCGGGGGAAGCGTACGCGACCTCCTCCTTCGCCAAAAGCCCAAGGACTTCGACATTTCCACATCTGCCAAACCAGAAGAGATCAAAAGAATATTTAGGAATTGCATCCTGATCGGAAAGAGATTTCGCCTTGCGCATATCCGGTTTGGAAGAAAGATCTTCGAGGTCTCTACGTTCCGCTCCGGAGATACCGAGAGCGATACTTTGATCACGAGGGACAATGAGTGGGGCACTCCCGAAGAGGATGTCAAAAGAAGGGACTTTACCATCAACGGCCTTTTTTATGATCCATCTTCCCAAACAATTATCGACTATGTTGGGGGCTATCAGGATATTGAAAAGAAATACCTGAGGACGATCGGCCAGCCTTTTTTACGTTTTAAGCAAGACCCTGTACGAATGATCCGCCTGTTAAAGTTCCAGGCGCGGTTTGGCTTTGAAGTCGACCCTGATGCACACGTTGCCCTTTTGGAATGCAGGGCGGAGATCTTAAAAAGTTCTCCTGCAAGGATCCTCGAAGAACTTCTGCGAATGCTTGAATCCGGCGCTTCCAGGTCTTTTTTCAGGTTGATGCTTGAGCATGGGTTTATTCAGCACATGATCCCTCAGCTGAGTGAATTTTTACAAACGCCCGACGGCGAGGAGATCTATTCGTATTTACAGGAGATCGACATCCTTTCTTCTTCGGAGGAAAAAATTCTCGACAGGACGATTTTGATCTCTTGCCTTTTCTTTCCAATGTTCCAAAAGAGGATCCAATCCCATTATATTGAAAGAAATAAAAGTGTGCATTTGGGTGAGATCCAAAACGAGTCCTTTGCCCTTTTGGACGATGTCTTCCGTTTCTTCTTGCACCTGCCGCGCAGGCTACGGGTGGGCATTGTGTCAATTTTTGTAGCGCAATACCGCTTGACCCCTATTGAAAAGCGCAGAAGCCGCAGGATTAGGATCCCAAACGATCCAAATTTTTCTTTCGCATTGGAGTTTTTAGAGGTCCGTTCTTATTTGGAGCCGGGATTGCAGGTGATCTGGGAAGAGTGGAAGGATGCGTACATGAAGCGCGATGAAAGTCCCGAGCCGCGCCCAAGAAAGCGAAGAAGGAAACGAAAAGCCAACAAACAAGACGACAAATAAATGAAGACTTTTTCACGAGAGGGGCTTTCAGTCTCTTTTTTCGGGCCTGACCTTGATGAAGGCCCGCTTCCCGCAGTCTTATATTTTGCCCTTTCAGCAGAAGATAGTTTAGGCCTTGACCCCTATAACCAGCCAGCCCTTGCATTGGAGTCTTTCCGTTTAAGGGTGTTTTCTGTGACTTTGCCTTTTCACGGCGCCGACTTTTCTCCCTTAAAGGCGATTGGTCACTGGGCGGAAGAAATGGAGAAGGGAAATAACATCATCGATGCATTCATTGATCAGGTGAAAACGCTTGTGTACTTGTTGATCGATGAGAATGTGATCTTGGCAGGTAAGCTTGCCGTTATGGGCCTTTCAAGGGGGGGATTGATCGCTGCGCACCTTGCTTCCAAAGTTCCCGAAGTCAGCAGCATCCTGGGGTTTGCTCCTATGACCCAGCTCTCTTTTGCCAAAGAGTTTGAGAACATTAAAGCAAGGAGGGATGTGCTTTCTTTAAATCTGCCCAGCATCGCCTCCAAGATCTTTTCCCGGCGCATCCGGTTTTATATTGGGAACCGCGATGTCCTTGTAGGGACAGACCTTCTTTTCTCCCTTGTTTCAGAACTTACTGAGATGGCTTATGAGAGCCACATCCGTTCTCCAAATATTGAAATGATCATCTCGCCATCCATCGGGATGAAGGGCCATGGGACCCCACCACATGTTTTCCGCGAGGGCGCCCTTTGGATTGCAAGAGAGCTTGGGGTTGACAGATGAGCTCGCAGACGGACCTATTTGTTTTTGCTGGCGAGGTCAGCGGAGACCTCCATGGCGAAGCTCTTTTATCGGCATTACAGGCAAAAAGGCCTGATCTTACTATTGTTGGGGTTGGAGGGCCATGCATGCGGGGCCAGGGCATGGAGTGCATCATGCCTATGGAAAAATTCCAGGTCATGGGGTTTGTCGATGTGTTCCTTTCGCTTCCAACATTGATGAAGCAGTTCTATGAGGTAAGAAGAGAGATATTGAAGAGGAACCCGAAGGCCGTGGTATGCATCGATTACCCGGGTTTTAATCTGCGCCTTGAAAAAAGCCTCAGAAAAAAAGGTTTTAATGGAAAGCTCTGCCACTACATCTCTCCGACAGTATGGGCCTGGGCCAAAGGGCGCATAAAGACCTTGGTGGAGAACCTCGACCTTCTTTTAGTCATCTTTCCTTTTGAAAAGGAGATCTTCTCAGCGACCTCTTTGCATGTTGAGTATATCGGCCATCCCCTTATTTCCCGGATCAGATCGTACTCCTATGAAGAGCTTCCTTTCCTAAAAGGAAAGGAAGCGATCGGGCTTTTTCCAGGGAGCAGGGAAAAAGAAATTGTAAGGAACCTACCAAAGTTCTTGCACGTGGCAAACAGGCTTCTGGAAGAATGGCCCGATTTGGTTTTTCCGATCTCCCTGTCCCACGAACGTTTTAGAAACCTGATCGAAGACCTTGTTGCAAAAGAAAACCTGCCAAAAGAAAAGTTCTGTCTGGTCCCTTCAGAAAAAAGATACGATCTAATGAAGATGGTCTCAGCTGCCATGGCAAAGTCGGGGACAGTGACACTGGAGCTTGCCCTCCATAGGGTGCCGACAGTTGTCACATATGCTGTCTCGAAATTAGACCTGTTCATTGCCAAAAAGATCCTTGGCATTGTCCTGCCCAATTATTGCATTGTGAACATCATCTGCAAAAAGACGGTCTTTCCCGAGCTGATCGGCCCAAATTTTAATGAGGATCGTCTCTATGAAGATATCAAGTCCCTTTTCCTTCAGGATAACCGGGATGTCCTTGCAGTCGAACTTGATCGGCTGTCCACTCTCCTTGAAAGTAAAAACACAAGTGAGGAAGCGGCCTCACATATTCTCAAATTATTAGATTCCAGTGAGGCATTATGAGTTTTTCTGTTTCCAAAGTTATCAGCGGCTCTCTCCTTGTTGCAGGAACAGCTATCGGTGCGGGGATGCTGGCGCTTCCTGTTGCGACGGCAAGCGGTGGTTTTTGGCCAGCACTTGCCATGTACCTTCTCGCTTGGGCCTTCATGGCGGGCACAGCCCTTCTTTTGCTCGAGGTTTGCATCTGGATGCCGCATGATGCCAACATGGTCTCGATGTCTAGGCACATCCTGGGAAGGCGGGGAAAAATCCTCAGCTGGTTTTTATATCTTTTTCTTTTTTATTCCCTAACAGTGGCCTATATCGAGGGAGGCGGAAGTTTTTTCACGACCATTGGAAACGGCCTCTTGCTTCCCTGGCAGGGAACCCTCTTGTTCGTGCTGTTTTTTGGGACGATTGTCTACTTTGGCACAAAGGCGATCCACCGTTTGAACTACCTATTGATGACGGGTCTGATCGTTTCTTACCTTCTTTTTGTGGTCATTGGATGGGAATATGTACAAACCGACTTCCTAAAAAATTTCAACTGGTTCGATGGGACCCTCGCCCTTCCTATTATTTTCACTTCGTTTGCCTTTCAGGGGATTGTCCCAAGCTTGACAAGTTACATGGACCGCAATGCAAAGATGGTAAGGTATGCCATTTTGATCGGAAGCTCGATCCCTTTCATCGCTTACGTCATTTGGGAGCTTTTGATCTTAGGGGTTGTCCCGGTCGAAGGGCCGAACGGTCTTTTAGCCGCCAAGGCCCTTGGCCAGACAGCCGTCTTTCCTTTGAAAGACTTTGTCAATTCCACATGGATCTATCCGATTGGGCAAATGTTTGTCTTTTTTGCACTGACAACATCATTCCTGGGTGTGACCCTAGGCCTTGTAGATTTCTTTGCAGATGGCCTGAAAGCAAAAAAAGACAAGATCACACGGCTTCGGCTGTGCTTCCTTGTCTTTGTCCCGCCCATGCTCTTTTCGATGTACTACCCCAATATTTTTATTATCGCCCTGACTTATGCAGGGGGGATCGGCTGCGCCCTTTTGCTCGGACTATTGCCGATCATGCTCGTATGGACCGGAAGGTATAAACTGGGGTTTGCAAGTAGGACCAGACAGCTTCCAGGAGGGAGGGTCCTCCTGTTCTTAATGACAGTTTTTGTCCTCTTCGAGATCTGTATCGAGATTTACCAGGAATACATGCGTCTTTCGAGCTAGGTCTTCCTAGGTTTTTTCTAGAGAGGTGACCCTAAATACGTTATAAAAAAAAGGGTATTTTATCAGCAGGTATTGGTAGAGGTTTTCCGCCATCTCATTCATAGATCCAAAAATCCTTTTTCTTGGTGTGAAAAAGGTAAAGTCGGTGTCATTGATATCAAAAAAAGAAGGAGGATCAAAAGAAATGTAGATCGAGTGGGCGTTATTAGTCACAGTCGACTGGACTTCCAAAACGCACTCATTTTGTAACCCTGGGTAAGTAAGAAGGTAATTTCTTAATTCTTTTAGATATAAAAAATCACAAAGGACCTGCTTTTGCTGTAATCCCAGGCGATTGATTATTGGTTCTGGGATGGTGCACCTTAAATGATACACATCAAGATCATCGGGGAACAATGCCTTCAGATCGGCAATTTTAGAGGAGAGTATTCCTGCTTCTTTTTCCAGTTCATCCATTCTTGAGTCATACTCATAAGGGGTCATAGTAGATTTCTTTGAATGCAAAAAGGAGTTCTGTAGTTGGAGCATTTCGAATTCAATTTTTTGCAATGATTCATCATACAGCTCATAATGTCGAAGGGCGATTTTGGCAATTATGCTGAATGCCATTTCTTTGTATCTGAATCTGTGGATATTTTTTAACATGCCGGATGCTGAAGAATAATTTAGCACCTTGGCTGCTTGGGTTATGATCTTTGGAAAAGTGCTGGGATTGGAGATAATGCGTTTTCCAAACTCTAAGAGTTTTTGAGGTGGTATTACCTGATAATTAAATGACGAACAATATGCTGCTTGGATAAAGCGCGCTATTGGATAAAATTGGTTGTCGGTCATGGCATGTTTTCCGTTAACCTGGGCGATGGCAAACCCATGGCATATCCCCTCTCCGAGCATATTACTTCTATTTTCTATTTTATTTTTTTGAAAGGTTTCGAACTGCTTTTCAACGCGGTCCAGAGGGATCCTGAAAAGAAAGCAAAGGATAAACCTGTGGAAGGGACTGGTCACATAGTTGCATAGGAAAAGTACTTGTTTCAGGGATAAAGGAAGGAGATGAACTGTTTGGATCAGACGCTCGGGATTGACGATAGCGAGGCTTCTTGCAAAAGAGAACAAAAATTCAGGTTCGTTGTATAATTCAAAAGTAATAATTTTTTTGTAAAGGCGCAGGATGCTGTCTTCATCCAGGTTTGGTTTTTTGGCCTCGTTTACTAGCATAAGCATTGTTTCGAGTTGGAGTTCTCGTTCCAGTTTTTTCTGAAGGGGCCCAATATTGCTAAATGCTGTTTCCAGTTTCTTTTTT